>JACPAP010000236.1 GCA_016180765.1 Gemmatimonadota bacterium | reverse complement strand
CAGCGGGGCATCGTGCCCTTCGCCTATCGCTATGAGCGGACCCATACCGCCGCCGAGGCGCTAGCGGCGTTCGCGCCGGACCGGGACACCACGGTCGCGGTCGCGGGCCGCCTGGTCTCGCTGCGGGGGCACGGGAAGACCACCTTCGCGCATCTCGAGGATCCCACCGGTCGCATCCAGCTGTACTTCAAGCGCGACGACCTCGGCGAAACGGCGTACGACCTCGTGAGGCTCCTGGATCTGGCCGACATCGTGGGGGTGAGGGGCGCGGTGTTCCGGACCCAGACCCAGGAGATCACCATTAGGGCCCGCGAGGTCACGCTGCTGGCCAAGGCGCTGCGGCCCCTGCCGCTGGGGAAGGAAGACGAGACCGGCGAGCGACACGGCGCGCTGACCGACCCCGAGACCCGCTACCGGCAGCGCTACGCCGACCTCGCCGTCCATCCGGATGCCCGGGCGGTGTTCGCGCTCCGGGCCCGCGTCATCGCGTACCTCCGCCGCTTCTTGGACGCCCGGGGCTACGTGGAGGTGGAGACGCCAGTGTTGCAGCCGCTGTACGGCGGCGCGCTGGCGCGGCCGTTCGTCACCCACCACCACGCGCTCGACGCGCAGCTCTACCTCCGCATCGCCACCGAGCTGTACCTCAAGCGCTGTATCGTCGGCGGGCTCGAGCGGGTCTACGAGATCGGGAGGGATTTTCGGAACGAGGGGCTGGACCGGCTGCACAACCCCGAGTTCACGATGCTCGAGTTCTATCAGGCCTACATCGACTATACGGACGTGATGGGGATCCTGGAGGCGATGCTGTCCGGCCTGGTGACCGAGCTCTACGGCGGACCGGCGATCGAGCGGTTTGGGAAGACGTTCGACTTCACCCCGCCGTGGCCGCGGCACCGGTACCGGGCGCTGGTGCAGGAACACGCGGGCCTCGACCTCTCCACGGCCACGGACGACGAGCTGCGGAAGACGCTCGTGGTCCGCCGGGGGACGCAGCAGCCGAAGGGCGAGCCGGTCGAGGCCGCTGACCCGCAGGCCTTGCCGCGGACCAAGCTGATTGACGAAGTGTTCAAGCACTTCGTGGAGCCCACGTTGGAGCAGCCGATCTTCGTGGTGGATTATCCCATCGAGATCTCGCCCCTGGCCAAGCCCAAGCGCGGCGATCCCACGCTGGCGGAACGGTTCGAGCTGTACGTGCAGGGCCGGGAGCTGGCCAATGCGTTCAGCGAGCTGAATGACCCGGACGAACAACGGGCGCGGTTCGAAGCCCAGGTCCGGGCGCGAGCGGCGGGCGACCAGGAGGCGCACCAGCTGGACCAGGACTACGTGCGGGCCCTGGAATACGGCATGCCGCCCACCGGCGGGGCCGGGCTCGGAATCGACCGCCTGGTGATGCTGCTGGCCGAGCGTCCGTCCATCCGGGACGTCATCCTGTTCCCGTTGCTGCGACCCGAAGAATGACGCGCCTCGAGCTCACCATCGCGGGGCGCTACTTGCGGAGCCGGCGGTCCTCCCGGCTGGTGTCCCTCATCACGCTGATCGCCACCGGCGGCGTCACGGTGGGGGTGATGGCGCTCATCGTGGTGATGGGCGTGATGAACGGGCTGCAAACCGATCTCCGCGAGAAGATCCTGGTGGCCAGCCCCCACCTGCGCATCACCACGTACGGTGAGGGACTGCGTCTGGACGATTGGCAGCCGGTGCTGGAGAAGGTCCGGCAGCAGCAAGGCGTGCTGGCGGCTGCGCCGTTCGTGCTGTCCGAGGGGCTTCTGACCGCCGGTCACGACTACGCACAGGGCGCCGGGGTCCTCGGCATCGAGCCGGACACGGGCGCCATGTCGGTGACGTCGTGGCCGCGGCACTTCGTCCGCGGCGATCTGTCGTTCCCCACCACCCGTGACGATGTGGACGGCGGCGTGGTGCTGGGCCGGCGGCTGGCGGAGCGCATGTCGGCGTTCCCGGGGGACACGGTCACCATGGTGTCACCCGCCGGCAGCAGGTTCAACGCGGCTCTAGGCACCCTGATTCCCAAGTTCTGGACCTTCGAAGTAACGGGGTACTTCGAGACCGGGATGTACGAGTACGACAACGCGTACGTCGTGCTCCCGCGCCCCCTGGCGCAGCGCTACGCCGCCCTGGGCGACGCCGTCACCGGCCTGGACGTCCGGCCGACCGACCCCCGGCGGGCGCGGGAGGTCGGCCCGGCGATCGAAGAAACGCTGGGGTATCCCTATCGGGCGATCGACTGGCAGACCCAGAACGCGTCGCTGTTCTCGGCCCTGCAGCTCGAGAAGCTCGCCATGGGTCTCATCCTGCTCCTCATCGTGATCGTGGCCGCCTTCAACATCGTCAGCACGCTCACCATGGTGGTGACCGACAAGACGCGCGAGATCGGGATTCTCCGCGCCATGGGGCTCCCGGCGGCGTCCGTCCGCCAGGTGTTCGTGCTCCAAGGCGCCGCGATCGGACTGGTGGGAACCATCCTGGGCACCGGTCTCGGCCTGCTGGTGGCCCGCCTGGTGGACCGGCGGCAACTGATCGCGCTGGACCCGAGCGTATATTTCATTGACCACCTGCCGGTGCGCGTGGACCCCGTGGACCTGGCGCCTATCGTGGTGGCGAGCGTCGTGGTGGCGACCATCGCCACGGTCTACCCGGCCCGCCAGGCGGCGGGGCTGGCCCCGGTCGAGGCCATCCGGTACGAATGACGGCGATTCTCGAAGCCCGAGCGCTGCGGAAGACCTATCGCGGCGGCGACAACGAGCTGGTCGAAGTGTTGAACCACGTTGACCTCTCGGTGGGACGCGGCGAAGTGGTGGCCGTGGTGGGCGCGAGCGGGGCGGGGAAAAGCACGCTGCTCCACCTGCTGGGCGCGCTGGAAGCCCCCACGGCGGGAGAGCTCTTCCTGGACGGCGTGGCCTACGGTGCCCTCTCCGAGGACGACAAGAACACGCTTCGCAACCGCCGCCTGGGGTTCGTGTTTCAGTTTCACCACCTGCTGCGCGAGTTCACCGCGCTCGAGAACGTGATGATGCCCTTGCTGATCGCGGGGCGGCCGCCGGCGGAGGCTCAAAGCCGGGCGGCGGAGCTGCTGGCCACCGTGGGGTTGGCCGGGCGTCTGACCCATCGCCCGGCCCAGCTCTCCGGCGGCGAGCAGCAGCGGTGCGCCGTGGCCCGCGCGCTGGTGCACGATCCGGAGGTGCTCCTGGCCGACGAGCCGAGCGGCAACCTGGATCACGCCCACAGCGGCTTGCTGCACGACCTGCTGCTCGGCCTGGCGCGCACGCTGGAGACCGCCCTGGTGGTGGTGACCCATAACCGCCTGCTGGCCGAGCGGGCGGATCGGGTCCTGCTGCTGGAGAACGGCCGGCTTTCCCCGGCGCGTACGGCGGAGGCGTTGCCCTGATGCAGTGCGACCACTGCGGCGAGCGGCCGGCGGCAATTCACCTGACGCAGATCGTCAACAACTCGGTGACGACCCTGCACCTCTGCGAGGCATGCGCCGCGGAGAAGGGCGTCCAGACCGGAGCCAGCGTCGCCAAGTTCCCGCTGTCGGACTTCCTGGCCTCGATGGGAAAGGGCGCGGCGGGGGCGCTTCCGGCAACCACGGACGACACGCCGTGCGGGTTCTGCGGTGCCACGCTCAAGGACTTCCGCGACGCCGGGCGGCTGGGGTGTCCGCACTGCTACGCCAGCTTCGAAAGGCACCTGCGGGACCTGCTGCGCCGGCTCCACGGGTCCAGCCAGCACGTGGGCGAGGTGTATCTGCCCCCGGAGGCGGCGGCGGCGGTGAGCGGGGCGCCGGCCGGGCGGGGCCACCTGGGCGAGCTCCGGGACCAACTGCGCCGCGCGGTGGAGGCCGAGAACTTCGAGCTGGCGGCCGAGCTGCGGGATCAGATTCGGGTGCTGGATGACCATTGACCTGAGCCTGCTGCCGGATGGCGGGATCTCCTGGGCCGACGCCAGCGGGCCGGACGGGCACATCGTGCTATCGACCCGGATCCGCCTGGCCCGCAATCTCCAGGCAACGGTCTTCACCACCCGCGCGCGGGACCAGGATCGGGAGCGCATCCGGGAGCAGGTCGTCGGCGCGAGTCGGGAGGCCAAGAGTCTCGCCGACGCGGCGGTGTTTCGGGTGGAGGGGCTGGACCGGGCCGACCGGCAACTCTTGTACGAGCGGCACCTCATCTCCAAGGAGCTCGCCGGTCTCGAGGCCGGGGGCGCGGTGCGACCGGGGGCCGCCCTGGTCCTGGGTGGCGACATCGGCGTGATGGTGAACGAAGAAGATCACCTGCGCATGCAGAGCCTCCATTCCGGGTTCGCGCTGCAGCGCGCCTACGCCGCGCTGGAACGGCTCGACGGCGAGTTAGGTGCGCGCCTGCCGTTCGCCTTCCACCCGGAGTTTGGTTACCTTACCGCGTGTCCGACGAACGCGGGAACGGGGCTCCGTGCGTCGGTGCTGATCCACCTGCCGGGCCTCGTGCTCACCAAAGAGATCGCCAAGGTGCTCCAGGGCCTCTCGCAGGTGGGGCTCACCTTCCGCGGCTTGTACGGCGAGGGCAGCGAGGTGGTGGGCAACTTCTTCCAGCTGTCGAACCAGACGACGTTGGGGAAATCCGAGGAAGAGCTGCTGGACCATCTCGGCAAGATCGTGCGCCAGGTGATCGAGTATGAGGAGCAGGCCCGCCAGGTGCTGCTGCGCGACGCACCCAGCGTGATTGAAGACAAGGTCTGGCGGGCCTACGGCCTGCTGCGCTATGCGCGCAGCCTGTCCTTCGAAGAAACGATGAACCTCTTGAGCGGCGTGCGCCTCGGGGTCGGCCTGAACTTGATCAAGGATCTCGGGGTATACACGCTGAACAAGCTGATGATCTTCACGCAGCCGGCGCATTTGGCCTACGTCGCCGGCCGCGCGCTGGCGGATCCGGATCTCGCGATCGCGCGCGCCACCTTTGTGCGGCGATCGTTGGAAGACGAGGCGGGGCGGATACGGCCCCAGGCGAATTGACCCCCACCACCAGGCGGCGATGAACGGATACAACTTCACCGATCGCGTGCGGAAGGTCCTGCAGATGGCGCGGGAGGAAGCCGCGCGCCTGCATCACGAGTACGTGGGCACCGAACACATTCTGCTGGGGCTGATCCGAGAGGGCGAGGGGGTGGCGGCCGCCGTGCTGACCAACCTCAACGTGGACCTCGAAGAGATCCAGCAGAAGATCGAGGAGACGGTCAAGAAGGGGAAAGCTCCGGCGGCCGCCGGCCCCGACCTGCCGTACACCTCCCGGGCCAAGAAGGTGCTCGAGCTGGCCATGAGCGAGGCGCGCGAGCTCAACCACTCGTACGTGGGGACCGAGCACCTCCTGCTGGGCCTGCTGCGCGAGGAGAAGGGGATCGCCGCGCAAGTGTTGACGGACGCGGGCGTGAATCTGGAGCAGGCCCGAGCGGAGACCCTGCGCCTCTTGGGGAGCGATATGCCGGCGGCCGCCAAGGGCCAGTCCGGACAGGCTCCCCCGCGCTCGGAGAAGAAGTCCAAGACGCCGGCCCTGGATCACTTCTGCCGCGATCTCACGGCGCTGGCCGCGGAAGGCCAGCTGGATCCCACCATCGGCCGGGAGATGGAGATCGAGCGCGTGATCGAGGTCCTCTCCCGCCGGAAGAAGAACAATCCGGTGCTGATCGGCGAAGCGGGCGTGGGCAAGACGGCCATCGTGGAGGGTCTGGCCCAGCTGATCGCCTCCGGCAATTGCCCGGAAGCGCTGCGCAGCCACCGGGTGCTGGCGCTCGACATGGCGGCGGTGATCGCCGGCACCAAGTACCGGGGGCAGTTCGAGGAGCGCCTCAAGGCGGTGATGAACGAAATCGCGCAGAATCGCAACGTGGTGCTGTTCATCGACGAGCTGCACACGCTGGTGGGCGCCGGGGCCGCCGAGGGCGCCATCGATGCCTCGAACATGCTCAAGCCGGCGCTGGCCCGGGGCGAGCTGCAGTGCGTCGGCGCCTCGACCCTCAACGAATACCGCAAGTACATCGAGAAGGACGGGGCGCTGGAGCGCCGCTTCCAGACGGTCATCGTGGATCCGCCCACGGTGGAGGAGACCATCGAGATCCTGAAGGGCCTCCGGCAGCGCTACGAGGACCACCACCACGTCTTGATTCCGGACGCCACGCTGGACGGGGCGGCGCACCTCTCGCAGCGCTACATCACGGACCGGTTCCTGCCGGACAAGGCCATCGACGTCATCGATGAGGCCTCCGCCCGCGCGCGGCTGGCGGCGCAGGCACCGCCGCCAGACGTGGCCCGCCTCAAGGAGCAGCTGGAAGGCATCAACCGCGAGAAGGAAGCCGCCGTCCGGGATCAGAACTTCGAGCGGGCCGCGGCGCTGCGCGACGAAGAGCGCGAGCTCCAGGCCACCATTCGCCGTCGCCAGGAAGAATGGGAGCGTGAGCGCCAGACGCATCGGCCCACCATCAGCGAGGACGATGTGGCCTTCATCGTGTCGCGCTGGACCGGCATCCCGGTGACCCGGCTCCAGGAGGCCGAGACCCAGCGGCTCCTGCGCATGGAGGAGGAGATTCACAAGTCGGTGGTGGGCCAGGAGCAAGCCATCGAGGCCATCTCCCGGGCCATCCGGCGCTCGCGCGCCGGGCTCAAGGACCCGCGCCGCCCCATCGGCTGCTTCGTGTTCAGCGGCCCCACCGGGGTCGGCAAGACCGAGCTGGCCCGGGCCCTGGCGCGCTTCCTGTTCGCCGATGACCAGGCCCTGATCCGGGTGGACATGTCGGAGTATATGGAGAAGTTCAGCGTCAGCCGCCTGATCGGCGCTCCGCCGGGATACGTGGGCTACGAGGACTCCGGCGTCCTCACCAAGGCGGTCCGCCGCAAGCCCTACTCGGTGGTGCTGCTGGATGAGATCGAGAAAGCGCACCAGGACGTGTTCAACATCCTGCTCCAGGTGCTGGACGAAGGCCGGCTGACCGACAACTACGGCCGGGTGATCGACTTCAAGAACACCGTGGTGATCATGACGTCCAACGTGGGCGCGCGCGAGATCACCCGCTCCAAGCCATTGGGCTTCGAGCAGCCCGACGCGCGGGTCACGTTCGATCGCATGGCGGAGAAGGTCAGGGACGAGATCAACAAGGTCTTCAACCCCGAGTTCCTGAACCGGCTGGACGACATCATCGTGTTCCACCCGTTGGACCGGCAGCACATCGCGCAGATCGTGGGCATCCTGTTCGGGGAGGTGGAGGCCCGGCTGGCCGACGAGCGCCTGACGCTGCGCCGCACCGAGGCGGCCACCGAGTTCCTGGTCCAGCACGGCTATGACGAGCATTTCGGCGCGCGGCCGCTCAAGCGGGCCATTCAGCGGTATGTCGAGGACCCGCTGTCGGACAAGATCCTCTTGGGGGAGTTCTCCGCCGGGGATGAGATCGAAGTGGACGTGAGCCCCGAGGGCGACAAGCTGGTCTTTCGGGCCCTGTCCGGAACCAAGGCGCAGGGGTAGGTGCGGGCGCTCCGATTGGCCTGGCTACTCACTCTCCTCGGCGCGGGAGCCACGGCCGGGCGGGCGCAAATCCGTCCGGACGAGACGACGGTGCTCGACAGCATCGCCGTCCTGGGGAACACCCGGGTTCCGACTTCCAGCGTCCTGGCCATCGCGGGCATCCCCACCGGGAAGCCGGTCTCCTACCGCGACCTTCAGCGGGGACTGCAGGCGCTCTACGCCACCGGGCAGTACCAGGACATTCGGGTGCTCCAGGGCACGGTCGCCGGGCGGGAGGTCCTCCAGATCGAGCTGCTGGAACATCCCCTGCTGTCGGGCTGGAGCGTGCGCGGCGCCGAGAAGATCTCGGAAGGCACGGTTCGGGATCGCATCAAGATGATCCCGCTCCGGCCCTACGATCCCGCCGCCGTGGAACGGGCGCGGGCGAGCATCGACTCGCTGTACCGGAAACGGGGCTACTACCTGGCGTCGGTCCAGGTCCGGACCGTGGATCAGCCCGACGGCAGCGTGCGCACCGTGTTCGAGATCGACGAGGGACGGCGCGTCGCGATCAGCCAGATCCTGATCAACGGCAACCGGCGGTACGCTGCGGAGCAGATCGTGGACCGGATGAAGACCGGAGCGGAAGGCTTCTTCTGGTTCCAGAAGGGCGAGTACCAGGAAGACGACGTCGACAGCGACATCCGCGAGCAGCTGCCGGGCTTCTACGGCCAGCATGGCATGGTGGATTTCCGCGTCGTGCGGGACTCGCTGATCGTGGCTGAGGGCACCGGCAAGGCGACCCTGGTGCTGGACGTGGAGGAAGGCCCGGAGTACCGCGTGGGCTCGTTCGAGATCGTCGGCAACCGCCAGGTCCCCACCGCGCAGCTCCAGCTCTACTATCCGTTCGCGGACACCTCCGGCGGCGGCTTTCTGGGCCTGGGCGGCCGCAGCGGGCCGCTGCTCTTCAACGAGAAGCAGTGGGACGATGCCACCCAGAACGTCCGCACGCTGTATTACAACCAGGGATACATCTACGCCGACGTGCGCCCGGTGCTGACCCGCCGGATCGCAGCGGACAGCCAGGCGGTTCTGGACCTGCGATGGCAGATCATCGAAGGGACGCCGGCGATCGTCAACAAGGTCGCCATCAAGGGCAACACCATCACCCACGAGGACGTGATCCGGCGGGCGATTGTGATGGTGCCGGGCGACGTCTTCCGGCAACAGGCGTTGATCCAGTCCTACCAGAACGTCTCCAACCTGGGCTTCTTCGAGCAGCCGGCGCCGCCGCCCACCTACGAGCAAGCCAACGAGCAGGGGGACGTCAACGTCGTCTTCGAGGTCAAAGAGCGGCGCACCGGCAACGTGAACTTCGGCGCATCGCTGGGGCAGGGCACCGGCGTGGGCGGGTTCATCGGTCTGGATGAGTCCAATCTCTTCGGGCGGGCCAAGCGCCTGGCGCTCCAGTGGCAGTTCGGCCAGAACATCAACGACTTCAACGTGTCCTACACCGACCCGGCGCTGTGGGGCAGCCTCACGTCGGGCACGTTGAGCCTGCACAGCTCTCGCTTGCGATATACCATCGCCGATCTGGGGCGCTACCGCACCCGCGGCGGCTCGCTCCAGCTGGGCTTCCCGCTCCTGGGCTCCCGCTACACCCGCATCTACCCGTCCTACACCCTGGAGCAGAACCAGCTCGAATCCGAGACGCTCTCCAGCTCGTTCTACTGCCGCAACTGCGTCTTGTCGGCGGTCGGGCTGAACCTGGTACGGGACACCCGGGTGGGCCTCCCGTTCGCCACCGGCGGCGTGATGCACCAGGCGCAGCTGACCCAGGCCGGGGGCGCGCTGGGCGGCAGCGGCAATTTCCGGCGGGCCAATTTCGAGGGGCGGTGGTACGTCCCGCTGGCGGAGCTGGGCGGGAGCAGCCCGACCAGTAGCCCGCTCACGCTGCTGTTGGGCTTCACCGCCAAGAGCGGCTTCGTGTGGGGCGACGTGGGCCCGCATTTCCGCCAGCTCTTCTCGCTGGGTGGGACCCAATTCGGCATCCCGCTCAGAGGGTATGACGAGTTCTCCATCACGCCGCAGGGCTTCGATCCGAACGCCCGCACCTTCTCCGCCGGGGCCAATGCGTTTGGCCGGGCATACTTCGCGGGGACCACGGAGCTGGGATTCCGGGTCAGTCAGGCGCTTTACGCGAACATCTTCGCGGACGCGGGTAACCTGTGGGCCACACCCGCGCAGTTCAATCCGACGCGACTGTTCCGCGGCGCCGGGATCGGCGTCAGCGTGATCTCCCCGCTTGGACCGCTGGGGCTCGACTACGCCTATGGGTTCGACCGTACCGATGCCGCCGGCAATCCCAAGCCCGGGTGGAAGTTCCACTTCAAACTGGGCAACTTTTTCTGATCCCCGGGGCCTAGCACCCGACATCCTTTCCGTGTACCTGGAGCGAAACATGGCACGTTGGGCTCTACCGGCCCTGGCCGTCCTGGTCGTCGCGGGACTTGCGGCGGCACCGCAACAGCAGACCTCCGTGCGGCTGGCCTTCGTGAACTCGCAGGCCATTCTGCAGCAGACGCCCGGCTATGCGGCGGCCGAATCGACCTACAGCAAGGAGCTGGAAGGCTTTCAGAGCGAGATGCTGCGCCTGCGGCAGCGGTTGGATTCGACCGTGGCGGCGTACCAGCAGAGCTCCGTGGGGCTGTCGGCCTCCCAGCGGCAAACCAAGGAGGCCGAGATTCGCCGCCTCCAGCAGCAGGTGGACCAGCGCTCCAACGAGCTGCGCCAGCGGGCCCAGGAACGCGAGCGGGAGCTGATCCAGCCGCTGGAGGACCGCGTCAAAGCGGTGATCGAAGGCATCCGGGCGGAGCGCAACATCGGTATCATGTTCGACGTTGCGGCCCCGGGAAGCGGGATCATCGCCGCCGACCAGTCCCTGGACATGACGGCGCTCGTGGTCCAACGGCTGAAGGCCGGCCAGCAGCAGCAGTAGCGATGGTGCTCACCGCCGGCGCGGTGGCTCGGCTGGTGGACGGCGAGCTCATCGGGCTGGAAGACGTGGAGCTCGTCGGGGTCGCCCCACTCGATCGGGCCGGGCCCCGCGAGCTCGCCTTGCTGGCCTCGGCACGTTACCTCCCCTACCTTCGCGGCTCCACCGCCGGCGCGGTGCTGATGACGCCGCGGTTCCGCACCCTGACTGCGGGCCCCGCCACCCGCATTGTGGTGCCGGACGCCCACCGGGCGCTGCGGGCCGTGCTGGCCGCGTTGTACCCGAAGCCGAACCCGGCATGGGGCGTGCACCCCAGCGCCCGCCTGGGCCGGGGGATTTGGTGGGAGGGTCGCATCGCCCTCGGGCCTCACGCGACGCTCGGCGCGCAGGTCCGACTGGGGCCTGACTGTATCGTGGAGGCGGGCGCAGTGATCGGGGACGGCGTTCGCCTGGGAAGCCGGTGCCGAGTGGGCGAGCACGCCGTGCTGCATGCCGGCACGGTGGCGGGAGATCGGGTGGTGATCCATGCCGGGGCCCGGGTGGGCGGCGAGGGATTTCGTTTCACGCCCTCCGGGGACGGCAAGGAGCAGGTCTCCCACCTCGAGCGGCTCCCCCACGTTGGCCGCTGCGTGCTGGGGGATGACGTCGAGGTCGGCGCCAACACCACGATCGACCGTGGCAGCGTTGGGGACACTGTGGTGGGACCCGGCACCAAGATCGACAACCTGGTTCAGGTGGCTCACAACGTGCGCATCGGGACCCGCTGCGTGATCATGGCCCAGGTCGGGATCGCGGGCAGCACGGTGATCGAAGACCACGTCATCCTGGCGGGGCAAGCCGGGCTGGCGGATCACCTTACGGTGCACCGCGGGGCGCGGGTCGCCGCCCAGGGCGGTGTCATCGGCGACGTGCCGGCTGGTGCCACCGTGTCTGGCTACCCCGCCCGCAGCCATCACGAGGTGCTTCGCCAGGCGGCCGCCCTGCGGCGGTTGACCCCCATCGTGCACCGATTGGAGCGCATCGCACACCATGACGCCCATGCCTAGGCGCTCGATCGCCGGGTCTGCGCAGGTGTCGGGCACCGGGATCCACACCGGCGCGACGACCAAGCTGACCTTCCGACCGGCGCCGGCGGGGGAAGGGATCGTGTTCCGCCGGACCGATCTCTCCGGCCAGCCGCGGATTCCCGCCCTGGCCGAGAACGTCAGCAGTGTGGAGCGGCGCACGGCATTGACGGCCGGCGAGGCCACCGTCACCACCGTCGAACACGTGCTCGCGGCGGTCGCGGCGCACGGGCTGGATGATGTGCTGATCGACCTCGACGGCCCGGAGCCACCCAACGGCGACGGGAGCGCCAAACCGTTTTTCGAGGCCCTGGCACAGGCGGGCATGGCCGAGAACGGTGGCAGCCCCGCCGGGTTTCGGGTAAGCTCGCCGCTCACCGTTCGCGAGGAAGATGCCACCTACCTGGTGGCCCCCCGCGACGGCCTGCGGCTCACCGTCACCATCGAGTGGCCCCACCCGCTGATCGGGCGCCAGTCCGGCTGCTACGACATCAGCCCCGAGCGCTTTGCGACCGAGCTGGCCGGGGCCCGCACGTTCGGCTTCCTCTCGGAGGCCGAGGCCCTGAAGGCCAAGGGCTTGGGGCGGGGCGCGCGCCAGGACGGCGCCGTCTTGCTCTCCGAGTCCGGCGTGGTCGGCACCCAGCTCCGTTGGCCGGATGAGTTCGTCCGACACAAGGCCACCGATCTCCTCGGCGACCTCGCGCTGCTGGGCGGCCGGCTCCACGCCGAGATCGTCGCGTTCCGGCCGTCGCACCAGGGGAACGTCGCGCTGGTGCGTGCCCTTCGGCGCGTGACCTCGCTCACGGCGCCTCCCGCCATGGACATCGAGCGCATTCTGGGCGTGCTGCCGCACCGCTATCCCATGCTGCTGGTGGACCGGATCGTGGAGGTGCAGGGGCGGGAGCGGATCGTGGGCATCAAGAACGTCACCATCAACGAACCCTTCTTCCAGGGCCATTTCCCCGGGCACCCGATCATGCCGGGCGTGTTGATCGTGGAGGCGATGGCCCAGGTGGGAGGTCTGCTGCTGATGGGCGCCGTGGAGCGGCCGGAGCACAAGGTCGTCTACTTCATGTCGCTGGACGAGGTGAAGTTCCGGCGCCCGGTAGTCCCCGGAGATCAGGTCCGCTTCGAGCTCGAGATGCTCCAGTTCCGCGGGCGCACCTGCCGCATGCGCGGGGTCGGGTACGTGGACGGCCAGGTAGTGGCCGAAGCGGAGATGATGGCGCGCATCGTGGACCGATGACCGCGCGCGTCCACCCGACGGCCATCGTGGACCCCGGCGCGGCCTTGGGACCCGACGTGGTGGTGGGCCCCTATTGCATCGTCGGCCCGGGCGTGCAGATCGGCGCGGGCACCACCGTCGGCCCCCACGCCGTGATCCAGCGTGACACCACGCTCGGCGCGGGCTGCGCGGTAGGCCCGGGTGCGGTGTTGGGCGCCGATCCTCAAGACTTCAAGTACCAAGGCGAGGCCACCTCGCTCGATATCGGCGACGAAACCCGGATTCGCGAGTACGCGACCCTGCATCGCGGCACGGCGGCGACGGGCAAGACCGTAGTGGGGAAGCGCTGCTATCTGATGGCGTACGTCCACGTGGCCCACGATTGCGTGATCGAGGACGACGTCGTGATCGCCAACGCGGTCCAGCTGGCAGGCCACGTGCACGTGGAAGCCAACGCGACGATCGGCGGCCTCCCTCCCATCCACCAGTTCGTCCGCATCGGCCGCTTTGCCCTGGTAGGCGGGGGCTCCCGGGTCCCCCAGGACGTTCCGACCTTCACGCGCGCCGCGGGCAACCCCATGAAGCTCTACGGCATCAACTCCCTGGGGCTGGTGCGGGCCGGCTTCCCCGCCGAGGTGCGTGGCGCGCTGAAGCACGCCTACCGGCTCCTGTTCAACTCCACGCTGAGTCTGAGCCAGGCGGTGGAGCGCCTGCGGCTGGAGAGCTCGGACCTCCCCGATGTCATGCGGCTGGTGGACTTCGTGGTGAGCTCGCAGCGAGGTGTGCCCCGTTCCGGGGCGGAACGGGGCGTGCTGGTGTGATGACGGCGCAGGCGCTCCGGGTGTGCGTCTGCGCCGGGGAGCCGTCGGGAGACCGCTACGCCGCCGCCCTGCTCCGGGCCCTCCGCGAACAGCGGCCCGACGTCCAGATCGAAGGCGTGGGCGGCGGGGCCATGGCGGCCGCCGGCGCCACCCTCTTGGAACGGGTTGAGTCGCTCTCCGCCATAGGATTCGCCGAGCCCCTGAAGCGACTCGTGGCGCACGCCTCCGTCTTCCGGCAGCTGCGACGGCGCTTCTTGGAACGCCGCTACCACCTCGTGATCCTGGTGGACTACCCGGGATTCAACCTTCCGGTCGCCCAAGCCGCAGGGACCGCCGGGATCCCGGCGCTCTACTATGTCGCACCGCAGGCGTGGGCGTGGGCGCCCAGACGGGCGGACCGGTTGCGCCGCACGGTCCGGGCGTTGGCCGTGATCCTGCCGTTCGAAGAAGCGTTCTTCCGGTCGCGCGGCGTGCCGGCCAGGTTCGTGGGGCATCCTCTCCTGGACGTTCCCTACCCGAGCGGGACCGCCGCCCGCGCGGCACTCGGCCTCGACGCGGGCTCGCGGGTGCTCGCCCTCCTTCCCGGCAGCCGCCCGTCCGAGGTGCGCCGTCTCTGGCCGGTGCTCCGCGACGCGGCGCGGCGCCTGCGCGCGTTCCACCCGGACCTCGACACCGTGGTCGCGGCGGTGCCGGGCTGCGAGTATCCGGGATCGGACGACCTCCGGCTGTCTGGGAGCGGCGCCGCTGTGGTGCTGGCGGCGGCCGACTGCGCCCTGTGCAAGGCTGGCACCGCCACGCTCGAGGCCGCCATCGTGGGCGTGCCCAGCGTCGTCGTATACCGAACCGATGCCTGGTCCTACGCGGTGGCCCGCCGCGTGGCCCGCGTGCCGTTCGTGGGCCTGGCCAATCTGCTGGCCGGCCGCGCCGTGGTGCCGGAGCTGATCCAACGCGACGCACGGGTAGAGCCCATCGTCGCGGCCGCGTTGCCGCTCCTGGATCCCGACGGACCGGCGGCGCGGCAACAGCGGGCCGCATACCGGGGCGTCCGGGCGCAGCTGGGCAGTCCCGGCGCCGCCCGGCGCACCGCGGCGTGGGCCCTCGAGTTGGTGGCGTGATCAGCTCCCTCATCCGGACCCTGGCGGCAACCTGGCGCTTTGAGGTCGTGGGCCGAGAGCACCTCGTCGGCTTCTGGCCCGGCAGCCAGCCCGCCATCTGGGCCTTGTGGCACGGGCACTTCCTCCCGCTGCTCTGGCTGCACCGCTACGGCGGGACGACGCTGCTGATCAGCCGCCACCCAGACGCGAACCCGCTGGCCCACGTCGCGGGTCAATGGGGCTATCGCACGCTCCGCGGCTCATCCACCCGCGGGGGCGTGTGCGCGCTCCTCGGCCTGATTCGCTCGCTGCGGCGGGGCGGTCAGGTCGCTATCGCGGCCGACGGACCCCGCGGACCGCGGGAGCACGCCAAGCCTGGCGCGGTGGCGGCCGCCCTGAGCACCGGCGCACCGATCATCCCCGTCGCTGTGGCTGCCCACCCCGCTTGGCGGCTGGGCTCGTGGGATGGCTTCCTCGTGCCGGCGCCTGGGGCCAGCGTCCGGGTGGCCTATGGGGTCCCGTTTTCCGTCCCCGCCACCGGGCGGCGCGACCTGCGGCCCGCGACCAGCCGCTTGCAGGAGCGCCTCGAGCAGGTTGCTCACCGCGCCGCTGGCTGATGCCGTTCCAACGTGTTTCGCCAGGTGCTTCGCTGGCCCAGATTCGGGGCCACCAGTTGGAACGGCACTGATGCGCGCCCACGCCGCGGCCCGCTGGCTGTGGTCCGCTACCACCGCCCCCGCCCGCCTGGCTCGGGCCTCGCTGGTTCCCGCCGCCGCGGCATACGCGGCCTGCGCCCGGGTCCGGGTCCAGGCATACCGGCATGGGCTGCTGCGGAGCCGTCGCATCGGGGTCCCAACCATCGCCGTTGGCAACCTGAGCGTGGGTGGAACCGGCAAGACGCCCATCGCCAGCTGGATCGCCGCCCACTGCGCGCGCCGCGGCCTGACGCCGGGGATCGTGCTGCGCGGATACGGCGGCGACGAGACCGGCGTTCACCACGAGCGCCTGCCCGGGGCCATCGTGGTGCAGGGGCGAGACCGGGCCCGCGCCGCCCGCCGCGCCGTCGGCCTGGGCGCCCGCGCGATCGTGCTGGACGACGGATTCCAGCGTCTCGACGTACGGCGGGACCTCAATCTCCTTCTGGTCAGCGCCGAGGCGAGCGACACAGCCCGGCGGATGCTGCCGGCCGGTCCCTGGCGGGAGCCCTGGAGCGCCATGCGCCGTGCCGACATCGTCGTCGTCACGCGGAAACGGTCTGGCCCTGAAGCCGCCCGGCGACTGGTCCGTCGAATCGTATCTTCCGGAGTTCCGCCGACCGGTGTGGCGGTGGCGCACCTCGTCTGCCTGGGCGCCCTGGTTCGGTCGGCTCCCCATCCAGACCACCACCGGTACGCCGCGACCGACGTCGGGCGCCTCCTCTCGGTCGCCCGGGACGTTGATTACGTTGTCATGACGCACAAGGACGCCGTCAAGCTGCGAGGGCTTTGGTTCGCCTCCCGGCCCACAGTGCTGGTGGCTCATCTGGAGCCCACGTGGGAGCTGGGAGGCGACCTCGTGGTAAGCCGGATAAATGATTTATTGACAAGACATTACACTCCCGGCATGTATTAAGCCTCCGGGTGTGGGACTGAGACGGGACCATGGCTATCGCAGCCAATACCGAGCAGAGCACCATCACCGCTAGCGAGGTCATCGGACGGGACAAGGACCCGTTCCTGGCGGAGGAAAACCCGTTCGAGGCGATGATGGCGCGCTTCGACCACGCCGCGCAACTGCTGGCGCTCGACCCCGGTCTCTACCGGGTGCTGCGACAGCCTGAGAAGCAGATCATCGTGTCGGTACCGATTCAACGGGACAACGGGGAGATCGACGTGTTCACCGGATACCGGGTCCTCCACAACAGTTCGCGCGGGCCCGCCAAGGGAGGGATCCGGTTCGATAAGCACGTGACGCTGGACGAAGTCAAGGCACTGGCCGCCTGGATGACGTGGAAGTGCGCGGTGGTCAACATCCCGTTCGGCGGTGCGAAGGGGGGCGTGGTCTGCGATCCCACCACGCTCTCCATCAACGAGTTGGAGCGCATCACCCGGCGCTACACCGCGGCGCTCATGGATATCCTCGGCCCCGAATCGGACATTCCCGCTCCGGACGTCAACACCAACGAGCGCGTCATGGCGTGGATCATGGACACCTACTCCATGCATCGGCGCCACTCCGTGACCGCCGTCGTCACCGGGAAACCGATCGAGATGGGCGGCTCGCTGGGCCGGCGCGAGGCCACCGGCCGGGGCTGCATGATCACCACGCGGGAAGCCCTGAAACACCTGGGGCTGCCGCTCAAGAGCTCCAAGGTGGCGGTGCAGGGGTTCGGCAACGTGGGCTCGATCGCCGCCTTGCTGCTGGAGCAGGAAGGCCTGAAGGTCGTGGCGGTGAGCGACGTGTCGGCCGCCCTCTACAACCCCAAAAGCATCCCGGTCGCCGACGCGATCAAGTGGGTCCGCGAGCACCGCTATCTGTCGGGGTACCCTGGGGCGGAAACCATCCGCCCCGAGGAGCTGTTGACGCTCGACGTGGACGTGCTGCTGCCCGCAGCCGTGGAGAATGCGATCACCCGAAAGAACGGCCCGCACATCAAAGCCAAGGTGATCTGCGAGGGGGCCAACGGACCCACCACGCCCGGCGCCGACAAGATCCTCGAGGAACAGGGCGTGTTCGTCATTCCGGATATCCTGGCCAACGCGGGCGGGGTGACGGTCAGCTACTTCGAGT
>JACPAP010000106.1 GCA_016180765.1 Gemmatimonadota bacterium | reverse complement strand
GGCCACCCACGGCCGGCCGACGGAGGAGAACGCCCACCCCCACACCGACTGCCGGGGCGAGGTGGTGGTGGTGCACAACGGGATCATCGAGAACTACCTGGCCCTGAAGCAAAAGCTCAAGGCCGAGGGGCATACCTTCCGCTCCGAGACCGACACCGAGGTCATCGCCCACCTGATCGAGAAGTACCTCCGCGAGGCGGACCTCCCCACGGCGGTCCGCCGGGCCCTCAAGGAGGTCACGGGGGCCTACGCCATCGGTGTCCTCTGGCAGGGGGACCCGGACCGGATCGTGGGGGCCCGGGTGAGCAGTCCCCTGGTGGTGGGCCTCGGGGAGGCGGAGTTCCTCATTGCCTCCGACATCCCGGCCCTCCTCGCCCACACCCGCAACGTCCTCTTCCTGGACGACGGGGAGGTGGCCGTCCTCAGCCGCGATGGGGTGGAGGTCACCACCGTGGACGGGGAGCCGGTCAGCAAGAGCGTGGAGCGGGTGGCCTGGAGCCCCATCCTGGCCGAGAAGGGGGGCTACAAGCACTTCATGCTCAAGGAAATCTACGAGCAGCCCCGGGCCATGCGGGACACGCTCCTCGGCCGGTACTCCCTGGAGCAGGGGCGGATCTTCCTGGAGGGGATGGAGCCGCTGGAGGAGGCGTTTGGGCAAGTGGGGCGGGTAACGTTGGTGGCCTGCGGCACCTCCTGGCACGCCGCCTTGGTGGGGAAGTTCCTCCTGGAGGAGACCACCGGGCTCCCCGTGGAAGTGGACTACGGCTCCGAGTTCCGCTACCGGCACCCCCTGGTGGATGCGCGGACGCTCTTCGTCGCCATCAGCCAGTCGGGGGAGACGCTGGACACCCTGGTGGCCCTCCGGGAGGCCCGCAAGCGGGGCTGCCCAGCCGCCGCCATCGTGAACGTGGTGGGATCCAGCATCAGCCGGGAGGCGGACGGGGTCCTCTACACTCACGCCGGCCCCGAGATCGGGGTGGCCTCGACCAAGGCCTTCACGAGCCAGCTCACGGCTCTCTACCTCCTGGCCCTGCACCTCGGGCAGCGGCGGGGGGCCCTGGACGGCGACGGCGTCCGGGAGCACCTGGCGGACCTCATCCGGCTCCCGCAGCAGGCGGAGGCCGCCCTCAGGCTGGATACCGAGGTGGAGGCCCTGGCCCAGCGCTACGCCGGCTGCCGGGACTTCCTCTACCTCGGGCGGGGGATCCAGTACCCGGTGGCGCTCGAGGGGGCCCTGAAACTGAAGGAGATCTCCTACATCCACGCCGAGGGGTATCCGGCGGGGGAGATGAAGCACGGCCCCATCGCCCTGATTGACGAGCAGATGCCGGTCGTGGTCTTGGCCCCGCGGGACCGGGTCTACGAGAAGATCCTGGCCAACATCCAGGAGGTCAAGGCCCGCGGCGGCATCGTCATCGCCCTCGGGACCGAGGGGGATGGCGAACTGGCCGACAAGGTGGACCACTGCCTCACCGTCCCCCGCTCCTCCCGCCTCACGAGCCCCGCCCTCATGACCATCCCGCTCCAGCTCCTGGCCTACCACATCGCGGTCCGCAAGGGCTGCGACGTGGACCAGCCCCGCAACCTGGCCAAGAGCGTCACCGTCGAGTGACCGGGTGCAACGCTGGGGCATTGGCCTGCATGCGCGGAACCCCCTTGATCGCGGCTCGGTTTCCTAAAGATCCCTCGCTGAGTTCAGATAATAGATAACAACAGTGACGTGGGATGCTCCCGGGATGCGGATTCAAGACGTGGTGATCCATACAAACGAAGGCCTATTTCAAGGGCCAGGAGTCCGGATTGAATCCATTCCGCCGCCGGCCCCTCTGTTCCAGCTCGCGACTGACCTCTGGCTGGGCAAGCTCGATGATGAGATTGCCGAGAGAGTCCTCGATAGCTGCGAGCCAGCGGGTTATGGGAATGAAAAGCCGGTACGCCAATTTGGACAGCTGTACGCCTACGTGCGAGAACCGGCCCCAGCCGAACCCCTCTATGTGTGGGATAGCGATTCACGCTTACTTACCTCAGTTGCGCTTTCACGCCTTGTGCATCCCACGTTAATCTCGTTCCACTATGCCGCGCGCATCCTGTATGACTCAGACGGGACGGTCAGCCGAATCATCCCCGGTGAAGTAAGAGGGGCTGCGGCGGAAGCATGGGTAGCAATCGAGGGTCATCGTGATTGGCTCAATCCGACGGAACGTGAGGAGTTGAAACAATTAGTTGCGCGCTTGCCTCTCTCACATCTTCCACCCCGGGTTTGGCGCGCTTTCTGGTACCACGAATATTCAGCCAGGACGCGCTATGTTGACGTCAAGTGGACTCTCATCAGCACAGCACTCGAGGCCCTGGTCCATACGGAGCGGTCCAGATCCACAGCCCAGTTCACAGTACGCGTCCCTGCCGTGGCAGGGGAGCTAACAGGGTGCAATTTCAGCAAGGCCGATGCTGAGATCGCGTACGAATTCCGATCGCGGCTATCACATGGGCAAGGTCTTGGCGAGCTGGACGACAATGCCCGTCGCGTGTATCAGCGGATGGAGGCTGTCCTTCGACGGGTTGTCGTGCGTGCGATTCTGGAGGCGGAATTCGCCCAAGTCTTCGCTGCGGAAGATGGGATTCGGAGCCGGTGGCCTTTGCCGTCGTGACGGCCGGACGGATGTCACGGGGTTAGTGGCGTCACACCTGAGGCGCGTTGCGAGCCTTGTCTCGCTTGGGTCGGTGGCTTCCAGAATTCGGCGTGCGAGATGCGCGGGTGGGTGGAGCGCCTCCTCGGGACCGCGGGGCTCGGCGTCTGGGTGGGGACCTTCCACTGGGCTAGCGGTCGTTCTGTCAGGGCCCCCTTTTTTCGCTTGAAGGGCTTGGAAACATCGAGTACCATTTGGATTCATGGGAAACCAATTCCGAAGGGCGAGCCCTGAAGGGATCCTCGACGAGGCCCTGGGTGGGACGCCGCACGTGAGGATTCTGCGCTATCTCTGCCGGGCCGGGGGGGAGCATACCGGCCGGGCGATCGGCCGGGCCGTCCAGGTCTCTCATCCGGCTATCCACCGGGCTTTGCGGACGCTGGCTGCCCGTGCGATGGTGCAGGCGGTCCGGCACGGGCCAGCCATCGCGTACCGTCTGAACGAGGACCACTGGCTGGTCCGGACGGGCCTCCGTCCGTTGTTCGACGCGGAGGCGGCATTCTTGGCCGAGGTGGGGGGAGCGGTCCAGAAGGCTGCGGGCGTTCCCGTGCGCTCCGTGGTGCTCTTTGGAAGCGTGGCCCGAGGGGAAGCGAGCCCCGAGAGCGACCTTGATCTGCTGTGCCTCACGGCGAGCGCGCCGGCTTCCGC
>JACPAP010000079.1 GCA_016180765.1 Gemmatimonadota bacterium | reverse complement strand
CTGGGCGGCGACGACCTGATCGCCGCGCCCATGAGCGCCAAGCAGCGGCTGGGCTTCATTCCGGACCGCCCCTTCCTGTACGAGAAGCTCACCGGCGCCGAGTTCCTGAGCTTCGTGGCCGGCCTGTACGGCCAGGACGGGGCCACGGTGGAGCGGCGGATCGATGAGCTGCTGGAGTTGTTCGAGCTGTCGGTCTGGAAGGACGAGCTGGTGGAGTCCTACAGCCACGGCATGCGGCAGAAGCTCATCATTTCCAGCGCGCTGATCCACCGGCCCGAGTGCATCGTGGTGGACGAGCCCATGGTGGGGCTCGACCCCAAGGCGGCGCGGCTGCTCAAGGACATCTTCCGGCATTTCGTGGAGCGCGGCGGCACGATACTGATGAGCACCCACACGCTGGAGGTGGCCGAGGCGATGTGTGACCGGATCGCCATCATCCAGAACGGGAAGATCGTGGCGCGCGGCACGGTGGACGAGATGCGGCAGCAGACGGCCGCCGGGGACGCGTCACTGGAGGAGTTGTTCCTCAAGCTCACCGGCGGGGAAACCGCGCGCGAACTGGCGAAGGTGCTCGGAGGGTAGCGTGCTGTCGCTGATCCTCTACCCCAAGTGGCGCACCGCGCTGACGCGCCTTCGGCAGGAGCGAGGCGGGGGTGGCGGGAAGATCATCGTGGTCGCGGGCGTGGGGTTGATCTTCTGGACCTTCGTGTTCGGCGTGCTGTACCGCGTGCTGCGGTACTTCCGTGGCGTCGAGGACATCGGTCCGTTCCTCGCCGGCAAGCTGCTGGGCCTGGTGCTGCTGTCGTTCCTGTCCATCCTGCTCCTGTCGAACGTGATCACGGCGCTGTCGTCGTTCTTCCTGGCCAAGGACCTGGACCTCCTGGTCTCGGCGCCGGTGGACTGGCTGGATCTCTACCTCGCGAAGCTGGGAGAGACGATGCTGCACAGCTCGTGGATGGTGGCGCTGATGGCGGTGCCGATCTTCTCCGCGTACGGCGTGATCTACCACGGCGGCTGGCTGTTCCCCCTCCACGCGCTCGCGGCCTTGCTGCCGATCCTGGTCCTGCCGGCGGTGGTGGGCAGCGCCATCACCCTGATCCTGGTGAACGTGTTCCCCGCCCGCCGCACCCGAGACCTGCTGAGCGTGATCGCGGTGGGGGCGGCGGGCGGAGTGGTCTTGCTGTTCCGAATCATCCGGCCGGAGCAGCTGGCGCGGCCCGAGGGATTCAACAACCTGCTGGACTTCATCACGGTGCTCCGGACCCCCACCTCGCCCTTGCTGCCGAGCGAGTGGGCCACCAAAAGCCTCATGGGCGGCCTGGTGGGGCCGTTCGATCCGTTCCCGCTGGCGCTGTTGTGGAGCACCGCGGCCGCGTTCGTGGTAATGGGAGCGTGGGCGCACGACCGTCTCTATCCCGCCGGCTTCACCAAGTCGCAGGAGGGCGCCGAGCGCTTCGTGCACGGATGGATCTGGCGCATGGTGCTCGACCCGGTGCTGCGCCGAGTGGCGGTGGCGAAGCGCGAGTTCGTAATCAAGGACGTGAAGCTGTTCTTCCGCGATACCACCCAGTGGAGCCAGCTGATCCTGCTGGGCGTGCTGGTGGTGATCTACCTGTTCAACATTCGCGCGCTGCCCCTGTTCCGGGGCGAGCAGGTGCCGTTCTTCCTGGTCACGGTGGTGTCGTTCCTCAACCTGGGATTGGCCGGGTTCGTGCTGGCGTCCATCGCGGCCCGGTTCGTGTTCCCGGCGATCTCGCTGGAGGGCCAGCAGATGTGGCTGCTCCGGTCCAGCCCGCTGGATCTCCGCGCCCTGCTCTGGTCCAAGTACTGGACCGGAACGGTGCCGCTGCTGCTGCTGGCCCTGGTAATCACCATCTTCACCAACGTGCTCCTCAAGGCGTCGCCGTTCATGATGGGGGTGAGTATCGGTACCATCATCCTGCTCACGCTGGCGATCAGCGCCCTGGCCCTGGGGTTCGGGGCGCTGTACCCGCAGTTCGAAACCGAGAACGCGGCGCAGATTCCGACGTCCTTCGGCGGCCTGGTGTTCATGATGACCACGGTAGCGTTGTTGGCGCTGGTTATCGTGATCGAGGCGGTGCCGGTGTACGGGTATCTCCGGGCGGCGTTTCGCGGGTTACCTATCCCCGTCAACGCCACCATGATCGGGGCGTTCGCCGCCGTGGTGCTGGTATGCGGGGCCGCGACCGTCGTGCCGCTCCAGATCGGGCTCAAGCGGATGGAAGAGTTCGAGTTCTGAACCGCAGAGAGCGCAGAGGATTACAGAGAGGTCGCAGAGGGAATTGTTGTTGTGTTCCCCGAATAACCTCTGCGCGCTCTCTGTGGTTCTCTGCGTCCTCTGCGGTGAATCAGTTGAATACCTGAATTCAGTAGGAGCTGCTGTGTCTATACGACCAATCAAGCGGATAGTCGAAGCCAAGCCGACCATCGAGGGCGCCGGGGTGCGCCTGCGCCGCGCGTTCGGGTTTGGGAGTACCGAGGAATTCGACCCGTTCCTGTTGTTCGATGACTTCCGCAACGACAACCCGGAGGATTACCTGGCCGGGTTCCCCTGGCACCCGCACCGGGGCATCGAGACCATCACCTACGTGCTGACCGGCACCGTGACGCACGGCGACAGTCTGGGGAACCGGGGGACCCTCGGCGCGGGCGACCTGCAATGGATGACCGCCGGCAGCGGTATCCTCCATCAGGAAATGCCCAAGGGCGACCCCAAAGGCCGGATGCACGGATTTCAACTCTGGGCCAATTTGCCGTCGTCGCTCAAGATGACCAACCCGCGCTACCAGGACATCTCGGCCAAGGACATCCCGGAGGTGACCGACGATGACGGCACCATCGTCCGGGTGGTCTGCGGCGACTTCTGGGGCAAGAAGGGGCCGGTTGAAGGCGTCGCGGCGGATCCCCGGTACCTCGACGTCTGGGTACCGCCGGGTCGCCGCAAGACGCTCCCGGTGGAGACGACGCGACACGCCTTCGCGTACGTGTTCGAAGGATCGGGATCGTTTCGCGCGGCTTCAGGGCCCCGAGGCATCGCCACGGAGCAAGTCTCGGAATCCGCTGTGGGGAACATGGTGGTGGAGCAGACCGGCAACCGCTCGCTGGTCTTGTTCGACCGAGGCGATGAGGTGACCGTGCAAGCCGGCGATCAAGGCATCCGGTTCCTACTGGTTTCGGGCAAGCCGATTCAAGAGCCGGTGGCGTGGTACGGGCCGATCGTGATGAATACGCAGAAGGAACTGCGCCAGGCCTACGCCGAGCTTCAGGACGGGACGTTCATTAAGCACCGGTAAGGCGATGTGGGCGCAAGTGGGTCCCCGGAGCGCGCGTCAGTGAAGCGCGCGCCT
>JACPAP010000078.1 GCA_016180765.1 Gemmatimonadota bacterium | reverse complement strand
CAGGAAGTCGCCCAGGCTATAGAAGATCGGCTTCCCCTGGTAGAGCTCGATCCCGCGGAGCACGTGCGGGCCGTGGCCCACGAAGAGGTCGGCGCCGGCATCCACCATGGCCCGCGCAAAGGCGGTCAGGAACTCAGCGGGTTCGGCGTTGGTGGGGCCGCGCTCGTGCGCGTGGATGGTGACCAGGACGAACTCGGCGAGGCGGCTGGCGTTCCGGACCACGGCGGCGATTTCCTCAACGTCGGAAGCGTCGGGGAAGGTCCGGATGCCGGGCGCGTCGCCCACGGCGAGCTGGGTATTGAACACACGCAGCGAATCGCCGCTGGCCGGCACGTTGACGTTCATGTCCCGGAGCAGTGTCCGCATGCGTTCCAGCTGATCGCGGGTCACGACCCGGACGGTTCGATGGCGCAGGGGATTGAGTCCGGGGCGGCCGCGTACGGCCGCGCGCGGCTTCGAAGCGGCGGAATGCTCCGTGAAGGTGGACGCCACCGACACCAGGGCCACGCGGCCGTTCGCGGTCTCGAAGAACCGGGCCTCGCGCGCCTCGGCCAGCTGGTCGCCCACGCCGGCGCCCACCAGGCCGGCCGCTTCGAGGTAGCGCCGAGTGAGCCGCATCCCTTCAACGCCGTAGTCGCCGGTGTGGTTGTTGGCCAGCGACACCAGGTCGAAGCCGGCCCAGACCAGCTCCTTCACGAGCGCCGGCTCGGCCCGCATGTAGGTGCCGCCGCTCTGGTGCATGGGATATGGCTCGTAGTCGTGCAACAACATCTCGAGGTTGGTGAACGCCACGTCCGCCCCGCGGATTAAGTCGATCATCTTGAGGAAGGCGGGCTCCTGGTACGGCGACAGGCGGCGGGTGATGATCGCGTCCCCGGTGAGGGCCATGGTCATGACACCGTCTTTGGGCGGCTGCTGGCTGGGCGCGTGAGAAGGGGCCAGGACGGCGACGCTCAAGGCGAGGCAACTTGCCCACTGGACGACTCGCATACGACCTTCTCCGGATGACGGAAACCCGTTTCGCGGCAATGCTACGCCGCGGTGACCGGGGTGTCCACCACGGTTCTGATAAGGACAGATGGTGACGCGATACACGACGCTCATCACGGTGGACCGCCTGGTGGAGCACCTGGGCGATCCCTCCTGGGCGATGGTGGACTGCCGGTATCGCCTCGCGGACCTGGGGTTCGGTCGGGCGGCGTACGCCGAGTCGCACATCGCGGGCGCCGTGTTCGCGGACATCGGTGACGATCTTTCCGGGCCAGTGGTGCCGGGAAAGACGGGGAGGCATCCGCTGCCGGACGTCGCCGCTGTCTCGGCCAAGTTCTCGGCGTGGGGCATTGATGAGGCGGTGCAGGTGGTGGCGTACGACGACAGCGGCGGCTCGATGGCCGCCCGGATGTGGTGGCTCCTGCGCTGGCTGGGGCATGACGGGGTGGCGGTGCTGGATGGTGGCTGGCCCACGTGGGCGGCGGCCGGGTGGTCGGTTCGGGCCGGCGTGGAGGGCCGCAAGGTCCGGCGGTTCGTGCCCCGTGAGCGGCCGGAGTCGGTCCTGACGGCCGAACAGGTGGACGAGGTCCGCGCGGACCCGGCGTGGCGGCTGCTAGACGCCCGCAGTGCGGATCGGTTTCGCGGCGAGAATGAGACGATCGATCCGGTGGCTGGCCACATACCCGGTGCGGTCTCGGCGCCGTACGCGGATAACCTGGAGGCGGCCGGGCGTTTCAAGTCTCCAAAGGAGCTGCGCCGGCGGTACCTGCAGTTGCTCGACGGCGTGCCGGCGGACCGCGCGGCGTGCTACTGTGGCTCGGGGGTCACCGCGGCGCACGAGGTGCTGGCGATGGCGTACGCCGGGTTGGGGGAGGCCAAGCTGTACGCCGGGTCATGGAGCGAGTGGATCACGGACGGTTCGCGGCCGGTGGCGGCGGGGTGACGGGGCGGTCGAGAAAGCCGCATAAGAATTTCAATCGGCCCTGCGGGCGCGCCAACGCACCACACGAGACTGAAGCACCCTTCAGGGCTACGAAAGGCCAGCTCGTGAACCAGCCGATCCTCGGGACGCCCAAAGGCACGGCACCCTACGACGATCTGTTCGTCGCCTTCCAGAGCGCGCTGGCCGGGCGATACTCGCTGGAGCGCGAGCTTGGGCGAGGAGGCATGGGCATCGTCTATCTGGCCCGGGAGGTGCGCCTCGACCGACCGGTGGCGCTGAAACTCTTCCCGCCGGCGCTGGCCGCGGTGCCGAGCCTCCGCGAACGGTTCCTCCGCGAGGCCCGGACCGCCGCCCGGCTCTCGCATCCGCACATCGTGCCGATCTACACCGTGGACGAAGTGGACCGCTTCGTGTTTTTCGCCATGGCCTACGTGGATGGCGAGACCCTGGGCGCGCGGGTGCGGACCCGGGGTCCGCTGCCGCCGTCCGAGGCCGCGCGCATGTTGCGGGAGGTAGCGTGGGCCCTGGGATACGCGCACGAGCAGGGCGTGGTGCATCGGGATGTGAAGCCCGACAACATCCTGCTCGAAGCCGCTACCGGCAGGGCCCTGGTCGCGGATTTCGGGATCGCCGGGCTCCGGCAGGACGCGAGCACCCAGCAGACTAGTGAGGTGGCTGGCACCCCCGAGTTCATGAGCCCGGAGCAGGCCGGCGGCGCGCGGGTGGATGCCCAGGGCGACCTCTACTCCTTGGGCGTCGTGGCGTTCTACGCCCTCTCGGGCCGGGTGCCTTTTGCCGGCGCCACGTCGGCCGAGGTCCTCGCCAAGCACATGACCCAACCGGCACCGCCGATCGCCGAGCACGCCCCAGCCGTGCCTCGCCGGATCGCGCGCATTGTGGACGCCTGCCTGGCCAAAGATCCGGCCGCGCGACCGGCCGGCGCGGCGCAGCTGGCCGAGCAGCTGGCGGCCACGCTCGAGCATCGGAAGGAACTGCCGGTGGCGCTGCGCGCCTTCGTCAAGCACGACGCGCGCATTGATGGCCCGGGCGTGCTCCTGATCCCACCGCCCCTGATGGCGGCCTCGGTCGGCGTCGCCAGCTTTTTCCTGGCAGTGGAGCCCGGCCTCACAACGTTCTTCGCGGGGCTCGTGCTCCTGCCGGCCGGTGTCCTGGCATACCGCGCTCGGCGACTCCTGAAGGCCGGGTTCGAGCACAGCGACCTGGCGGTGGCGTTCAAGTCCGAAATCGAGCGGGGGCGCGCCCTGGTGGGCTTGTCGTCCGGGGTCGGTTACCTGGCCTTGCTGCAACGGCGGCGGGACATCGACACCGAGTTCTGGGGGAAACTGTGGACCGGGCTCATCGGCCGGTGGTTGTTCCGCGTCGCTCGCGCGGTGCTCCCCAGGCGCGCGATCCCCCAGGCCATGACTCATCGTCCCACGGAGCTGGCCATCGCCATGGC
>JACPAP010000077.1 GCA_016180765.1 Gemmatimonadota bacterium | reverse complement strand
GGGGTCTCGAAGAGCAGCAGCGCGTCCGCCGCGCTGAGGCGCTCCCTGGACTCGACTTTCGCGGCGACGGGCTCGAGCCGTGGGTCACCCACCGCGATCGTCACCGCTCACCCCTCGTACCGTCGCACGGCGAGCGACGCGTTGTGCCCGCCGAACCCGAAGGAATTCGAGAGCGCCACGTCCACCTGCCGCCGGGCCTTGCGGTTGGGGGCACAATCGAGATCGCACTCGGGGTCCGGGTCGTCCTGGTTGATGGTCGGCGGGATCTCGCCGTGCTTGAGGACCAGTACCGAGATGGCGAACTCCAGCCCGCCGGCGGCGCCAAGTAGATGCCCGGTCATGGACTTGGTGGAGCCCATGATCAGCTTCTTGGCGTGCTCGCCGAAGACCTCTTTCGCCGCTTTCACCTCGGCCACGTCCCCGACCGGCGTGGAGGTGCCGTGGGCGTTGATGTAGCCGATGTCCGTGGGGCTGATGTCGCCGTCGGCCAGACAGGCCAGCATCGCGCGCTTGGCGCCCTCGCCCCCGGGGGCCGGCTGGGTGATGTGGTACGCGTCGGCGCTCATCCCGTAACCCACGATTTCGGCGTGGATGCGGGCGCCCCGGTCCAGCGCATGCTCCAGCGACTCGAGGATCACCACACCCGAGCCATCCCCCATGACGAATCCGTCCCGTTCCTGGTCGAAGGGCCGGGACGCTTTTTCCGGGGCATCGTTCCGCATGGACAGCGCCTTCATGTTGCTGAACCCGGCGATCGCCAGCGGCGTGATGGCGCTCTCCGCCCCACCCGTCACCATGACGTCCGCCTCGCCGCGCTGAATGATCCGGTACGACTCGCCGATGGCGTGGGCCGACGAGGCACAGGCGGACACGGTGCAGTAGTTGGGACCCTTGGCGCCGAGTCGGATGGAGACGATGCCCGACGCGATGTCCGGAATGAACATGGGAACGAAGAACACGGACACGCGCTGGGGACCCTGTTGCAGAAAGATCTTGCATTGCTCTTCGAACGTCCCGATGCCCCCGATCCCGCTCCCGATGATGACCCCGGTCCGCTCGGGAACAGACAGCGTGCCGTCGAAGCCGGCATCGCAGGTCGCCTCCACCGTCGCCGCGATGGCGTACTGGAGGAACTGGTCGTAGCGCCGGGCTTCCTTCTTATCAATGAACTTCAGCGGGTCGAACTGCTTGACCTCGCACCCGAACCGCACGTCCAGGTTGGAGGGATCGAAGCGGCGAATCGGCGCCGCGCCGGAGCGGCCCGCCAACAGCCCCTCCCAGGTCTCGGCGGCGGTGTTCCCCAACGGGGAAACCACGCCTAAGCCCGTGACGACGACCCGCCGCTTCAACGCGCTACTTCCCCATCTTGTCGTGCAGGTACTTCAGCGCATCCCCGACGGTCCGGAGCTTCTCGGCTTCCTCGTCCGGGATGTCCACGTCGAACTCTTTCTCGAAGGCCATCACCAGCTCGACGGTATCGAGGCTATCGGCGCCAAGGTCCTCCATGAAGCTGGCGTCGTTCGTCAGCTTCTCCCGCTCGACGCCCAGCTCCTCGACGATGATGTCCTTGACCTTCTCCTCCAAGTCGCTCATGAAGTCCCCTGGGAAAGAGTTGGGAGATTGCTACATCACCAAGCCGCCGTCGACCACTACAACTTGGCCTGTAATGTAGTCGGCGAGGTCGGAAGCGAGAAAGAGCACCGCGCCCGCCACGTCGCCCGGCGTGCCCAGGCGGCCGACCGCGATTTGGTCGGTCAGCGCCTTGCGGGCCGGCTCCGCGAGCCCGCGGGTCAAGTCGGTGTCGATGAACCCCGGGGCGATGGCGTTGACCAGCACGTTGCGGGACGCCAGCTCCCTGGCCATGGCCTTGGTGAGCCCGATCAGGCCGGCCTTGGACGCGGCGTAGTTCGCCTGCCCGCGGTTGCCCGTGAGGCCGATGACGCTGGTGATGTTGATGATCCGGCCCCAGCGACGCTTGATCATGGTGCGCGCGACCACTCTGGTGGTGTTGAACGCGCCTTTGAGATTGGTGTCCAGGACGGCGTCCCAGTCCGGCTCGCTCATCCGGACCAACAGGCCGTCGCGCGTGAAGCCGGCGTTGTTCACCAGGATGTCCACCGGCCCCAGCGCCTGCTCCACCTGCCCGACCGCCGCCTCCACGTCTTGCGTCACGGCGACGTCCGCCCGAACGGCGAGCGCCTGCCCGTGGCCGGTCAACGCGGCCACGACCTCCTGGGCGCGGGCCTGGTCGCGGGCCAGGATGGCGACGTGCGCGCCGGCGCCATACAGCCGTTCGGCAATGGCGCGGCCGATCCCGCGGGATCCGCCCGTCACCAGCGCCACCTTGCCGGCCAAGTCAATCGTCATGCCGCCCGCTCCAGGAAGCGTTGGACCTCATCCGCCGTGCCGAGGCTCAGGGCCTTGGCCTCGGGGGCGATGCGCTTGAGCAGCCCGGCGAGCACCTTCCCCGGCCCGATCTCCAGGAACGTGGCGTCGGCGCCGGCCAGGCCGACGGCGGCCCGCATCCCCTCCACCCAGCGCACCGGCGCCGTGAGCTGCTCGCCCAGCAACCGCCGCGCCGTCCCCGCGTCTCGCGCCGCGGCCGCCGTGGCGTTGGCGATGACCGGAAACCGGGGATCCGCGAACGCCACCCGCTCGAGCTCGGTCTGGAGGCCCGCTTGCGCCGGCGCCATCAGGGGAGAGTGAAAGGCGCCGCTCACCTTGAGGGACAGCACCCGCTTGGCCCCGGCCGCCTTGCACCGTCGGCCGGCGCGCTCCACCGCGGGCGGGTCCCCGGAGATGACCGTCTGGTCGGGCGCATTGAAGTTGGCGGCGACCGCCACCTCTCCGCCCGCCGACGCGTCGCGACACGCCTCGGCCACGGCGTCGCCGGCGAGACCCAGCACGGCGGCCATGGCGCCCGGGCGGCGCTGGCCGGCCTCCAGCATGAGCTCACCCCGGCGGCGCACCAGCCGGGCCGCGTCGGCCAGGGCCAGCGAGCCCGCCGTGGCATAGGCGCTGTATTCGCCCAACGAGTGTCCGGCGGCGGCCACGGGACGCAAGCCTGCACGCGCCACCGCGTGGACCGCCAGGGTATGCGTCAGGATCGCCGGCTGGGCGTTGTGCGTCAGCGTGAGGTCGGCCTCGGGCCCGTCCCAGGCGAGCCGGGAGAGCGGGAACGCAAGCGCCTCGTCCACCGCCGCGAACACCTCACGCGCCGCCGGGAATCGCGCCGCCAGATCCTTGCCCATGCCCACCCGCTGCGCGCCCTGTCCCGGGCACAGCAGGACCCCGGTCACCAGCGCACGATCAGGCTGCCCCACGTGAAGCCGCCCCCGAACGCCACCAGCATCATGTTCATACCGGCCGTGATTCGCCCGGAGCGCACGCACT
>JACPAP010000076.1:3082-6487 GCA_016180765.1 Gemmatimonadota bacterium | reverse complement strand
GCGTTCGTGGTGAAGGAGGACGGCGTGGTGCCGGATTACATATTCCTGTCCGACCCCGGGCACCGGGTTATCAATCGGTACGGCCTGCTCAATCCTGATGATCCACGGGGGATCCCGCATCCCACGACCTACGTGATTGACCGGCAGGGCGTGGTTCGCCGGAAGTTCACCGAGGTGAACTACAAGATCCGGCCGACCAACGAGACGATTCTCGAGGCTTTGCGGGCTCTCCCATGACCCGGCGGCAGCAATGGCTGGTGGTCGGCGGGATCATCCTGGCGGCGTCCGGCGCCGCGGCTGTGGCCGCCAACCGGCTGGCGGTCCCCGATCCCGTCAGCGTGGGATTCCGGGCTCCCGACTTTCAGGCCAAGCGCCTCGACGACACTACGCGGGTCGCGCGCCTCGCGGACTACGACGGCAGCGTCGTGTTGCTCAACGTGTGGGCCACCTGGTGCCAGCCGTGCCGAGAGGAAATGCCCAGCATCGAGCGGCTCTTCCAGGAGCTGGGCCCCAGGGGTCTCCGCGTGGTCGCCGTGAGCGTGGACGACGGCGGCGCCGAGGCCGACATCCGCGAGTTCGTCCGGGAGTTCGGGCTCACCTTTGACGTCGTGCACGATCCGACCGGACGGATCCTCCAGACCTACCAGATGATCGGCGTGCCGGAGACGTTCCTGATTGACCGGAGCGGCGTGATTCGGAAGAAGGCCTTCGCCGCCGACTGGTACTCGGACGAGAATCGCAACCTCGTTGCTGGCCTCATAGGAAGCGGGGAGGAGCGCGCCTTCTAGAGAGCGGCCGCTTCTAGCGCTCTCTAGTGCCGTTCCAACTTGTTGGGGCTAATGTCCGCACCGGGCGAACCCTTGGGCGAAACAAGTTGGAACGGCACTAGGCGTAGAGATCGCCCAGGTCCGCCCGAGCGAGCTCCACTAGAAACTCCGCGATCTTCCCCGTCACCAGGTTGAGGTAGCGCTGGCCCTTCTCGGCGCTGGCCTGCGCCGGGTTCCCGACGCCGGTATCCCTGGTCACCTCGCTCCAACGCCGGGGCGCCCAGGCCCACCGTTCGCGGAAGGCCGACAGGCGGAAGGAGCGCGCCTCCCCGGGGCCTGCTTGCGAGAGCGGCAGCACCAGCTCCGGCGCGAGGTGCATCGTGATGCTGGTCTCCGTCTCGCCCGCGTGATCCCCCGGCGCGAAGTGGGGCGAGGGATCCACCACCGCGTACCAGTTGACCGTGCAGATGAACATGGGGATGGCCGGAAGCAGCTCGCGGATCATCTGGCGGAAGTCGTTCCCGCCGTGCCCGTTCAAAACCACGAGCTTCTTGAGGCCATTGCGGGCCAGGCTGTCCGCCAGATCTCGCAGCAGCTCCAGCTGGGTGCTCGGGTTGACGTTCAAACAGAAGGGCACGTCGAGCTGGCCCGTCTGCACTCCGAACGGCACCGTTGGGAGGACGATGACGCGGGCGCCCTGGTCCCACGCGATGCGCGCGGCCTCCGCGGCGATGCGTTCCGTCTCGATGGTATCGGTTCCGTAAGGCAAATGAAGATTGTGTGCCTCGGTGGCGCCCCACGGCAGCACCGCGAGATCGTACGCCGTCTCACGCGTGATCCGATAGGTGACCTCACTCAGGACATACGGGCGGCCGGTCATGAGCCTAAGGATAACCACCTCTTGAAGAACCCGCTCCTCGGGGCATCTTGGGATGGAAACCCGTCTCGAGGCGGTGACCTGATGAGCCTTCTCTCGTGTCTGAGGCGACGACCCTACTGGTCGCTGGTCACCGCGCTGCTGGTGCTGGGGTGCGCGGGATCCTCGCCGGCGCCGTCGGCCGCGCCCCAGGCCGCGGCTGCTCCCGCGATCGCCGTGTGCCCGTCGCTGGAGCCGGTTTTCCCCGCCGCCGAATGGCAGACGATCGAGCGCCCCGAGTGCGCGGGGTGGTCGGCCGCAGGTCTGGCGCAGGTGCGGGAGCGGCTCTCGCAGATGGCGACCACGGGATTCATGGCCGTGGTCGGTGGCCGCGTTCTCGTGGACTACGGGGACGTGCAGGTGATCAGCTACCTCGCCTCGGTCCGCAAGAGCGTTCTGTCGATGTTGTACGGGATTTACGTCGCGCGGGGCGTGATCGACCTGGACCAGACCCTGGGGCAGCTGGGGATCGACGACCACGGTGGGCTCACGGCCGAGGAGAGGCAGGCCACGGTACGGCATCTCCTGTCCGCCCGTTCCGGGATCTACCACGCCGCGTCCAACGGCGGCGACGACGCCGCCAGCGCGCCGCCCCGAGGTTCGCAGCGGCCGGGCGCGTACTACCTCTACAACAACTGGGACTTCAACGCGCTGGGCACCATTTTCGAGCAACTCACCGGCAAGAACATCTACGACGCGGTGGGAGAGCACCTGGCCGGAGCGCTCCAGATGCAGGACTGGGATCGCTCCATCCAGCGCAAGTCGGGCGATTCCACGCGCTCGAGGCATTTAGCCTACCACATCAATCTCTCCACGCGGGACATGGCCCGGATCGGCTATCTCATGCTGCGCGACGGCAACTGGGCGGGCACCCAGATCGTCCCGCGCGCTTGGGTTACCGAGAGCACCCGCGCGACCACCCGGGTGCTCGAGATGAACCCGCCGCGGCGGCGGCAGGGGCCTTTCGGGTACGGCTATTTGTGGTGGGTGTTCGACCGGCCGGAGCTGGGCCCGGCGTACCAAGGCGCCTTCACCGGCCTGGGCGCGGTGGGTCAGCAGATCCTGGTCATGCCGGCGCTCGACCTGGTGGTGGCCCACAAGACGCGACCGGGCGAGGGCCGCAGCGTGCCGCACACCGCGTTTCTCGAGGTCGTGGGCCTGTTGTTGCAGGCGCGTTGCGGCAGCGGATGTCCCCGTTGATTGACAGGGACATAGGCGGCGGTTAGCCTTCGTTTCAAGCGGGATTCGCCGGCACGGAGAATCGGCAGGCGGGACCACGCCCTGGGCTGGTCCCGCCTTTCCTTTTGGCGTGCCGGCTCGCAGGCCCGGTATCACGGCCTTCACTCTAAGGCGGCAGCAGATGACCGAGATCACGATCGGCGAGAACGATCGCATCGATTGGGCGCTCAAGGCGTTCCGTCGCAAGGTGCAGAAGTCGGGCGTCCTCAAGGAGCTCCGGCGACGGCGGTACTACTTGAAGCCCAGCGCGGCTAAGCGGCTCAAAGTGGCCGCCAACCGCCGGCGCCGCCGCGCCGACGAACGCCGGGCCGCGCGTGGGCGGGACTAAGCGCTAGGGTAGCGCGCGGTGAGCAGCGGAGCGCTGCCCGGGCCTCAGCGCGCGGCCGTCGCGTGGAGCTTCGCGCTGGCCGCGCATCGTGAGCCGAGTCTTTTACGGAGCCTCTGGCAGCTCTTCAACACGTTCAGCCTGTTCGTCGCCGGATG
>JACPAP010000076.1:0-3046 GCA_016180765.1 Gemmatimonadota bacterium | reverse complement strand
CGTGAGCTACGCGCTCACGCTGCTCCTGGCGATCCCTCAAGCGCTCCTCCTGATCCGGTTGTTCATCTTCCAGCACGACTGCGGGCACGGCTCGTTTTTCACTTCGCAACGGCTGGCGGATGTGGTTGGCTCCATGTTGGGCGTGCTCACCCTGACGCCGTATCAGTACTGGAAGAAGACCCACGCGATTCACCACGCCACGTCCGGCGACCTGGACCATCGAGGGTTCGGCGACATCGATACGCTGACCATCGACGAGTACTTCGCGCGGTCGCGATGGGGACGGCTCAAGTATCGCGTGTACCGGCATCCCCTGGTGTTGTTCGGCATCGGCGCGGTGCTGCACTTCTTCGTCCGGCATCGCCTGACCGCGGGCGTTCCCCGCGCGTGGACCCGCGAGCGGCGGAGCATCCTGTACACCAACGCCGCGCTCGCCCTGGTGGTGCTGGCTGGCATGGCTGCCGTGGGCCCGGCGCCGTTCCTCATGGTGCAGCTGCCCTTCACCCTGATCTCGTGCTCCATTGGTGTGTGGCTCTTCTACGTGCAGCACCAATTCGAGCCGACCTACTGGGAGCACACCGGCCGGTGGCGATACCACGCCGCCGCACTCGAAGGGAGCTCGTTCTACGATCTCCCGCCGGTGCTTCGCTGGTTCACGGGAAACATCGGGCTACACCACGTCCATCATCTGAACGCCCGCATCCCCAACTACCGGCTGCAGGAAGCCTTCGCGGCCCACCCCGAGCTACACCAGGTGACCCGACTCACGCTCCGGAGCAGCCTCCAGTGCCTGTCGCTCGCCCTGTGGGACGAGCGGGCGAATAGACTGGTGAGCTTCGGGGAAGCGAGACAGATCCATTCCCCCTCCGTCCCTTACCGTCCCGTCACCGTCCCTTGCGCCGCCCCGAATAACGCGTTGAAGATCAGTTTGTAGGTGCCGTGCGGCAGCGGCGGCTCGGTCACCTCGTGGGGGGTGCCTCGGTGGGTCCGGTACCACGCCACGTCGCTGGCCGAGGCCTCGGGATTCATATGCGGCATGAGCAGGGCCACGACGTTGTCTCGGATCTTGCGCATTTCGTCCGAGTCGTCCGCGGCTACGTGATGGATCAGCTCCGGCATGAGCTGCCCGGTAGCGTACTCTTGATCGTCCAGCCCGCCGTCGATCCAGACCACCGCTCGCCCTTCCTGGCTGAGTCGCCGAGCCTCCGCTTCCGGGACCCGGCCGGCGGCCAGCTGCTCGGCGATGGTCCGCCAGCGCTCCAGGTTCCGCAGGGTCGCTTCGCTGGAGACGATCACCAGGTACATCGTCTGCCCGCGGGCGGACTTGCCGATGTCGATCATCTGCACGCGGTCCGAGGCGGCGTCCAGCTTCCGGTAGTACGCGATCATCTGCTCCTAGTCGGCCAGCTGGTAATCCGCCCCCGGCTCGAAGCCGAAGGTTTCGGCGGGGCGGGGCAGTTGCTGGGCCAGTAGCGGGAGCGCGGCGCCGGCCGCGAGGGCGAGGGTATTCCAGAGTGTCCGCATGGGGATGGTCTCCGGCCGGGTCGAGATGTCGCGGAGGGGTCGAACGGGCCCAAGTTGCCGCGCCAGGCGCGCCGGGTCAATGCGGCTCGCGTTCCTCGCGTTCCAACCGCTGATCCTGAAAGGAGAGCGGGTCCTCCACCGGCTCGAGATGGGTGAACACGGTGCTGAGCGGCACCTTGGCGCGGATCTCGTCTTCGACGCGCTCCAGCAGATCGTGCCCGCGCTGCACCGTCCAGTGTCCGGGTACCAGCACGTGGAACGAAATGAAGTGCCAGCGGCCGGCCTGGCGGGTGCGGAGCGCGTGGTAGCGGACCCCGTCCCGGGTGTGCGCGTCGAGGACCTCGGTGATGTCCCGCCGCAGGCGCTCAGGCAGCGCGGTGTCCAGCAGGCCGAGCGCGGAGCGCTGCAACAGGTTCACGCCGGTGCGGACGATGTTCGCGGCCACGGCGAGCGCCACCAGCGGATCCAGCACCCGCCACTCGGTGAGGGCGGCCGCGCCGACCCCCGCGATCACGCCCACCGAGGTCCACACGTCCGTCATCAGGTGGCGCGCGTCCGCCTCGAGCGTGATGGACCCGTGCCGGCGGCCGGCGCGCGCGAGGACCCGCGCCACGGCGTAGTTGATGGCGGAGGCGAGCGCGGAAATGGCGAGGCCCACCCCCGCCTGCTCCAGGGGCCGCGGGTGGAGGAGCCGCTGGACGGAGGCGTACGCGATGCTCACCGCCGCCACCAGGATCAGGGCTCCCTCGAAGCCGCTGGAGAAGTACTCGGCCTTGTTGTGGCCGTAGGCGTGGTCCTCGTCGGCGGGTTTGGCGGCGACGGACAGGGCGATGAGGGCGATGACCGCGGCGAGCAGATTGACCAGGCTTTCGAGGGCGTCAGACAGGAGGCCGACGGAGCCGGTGATAGCGTAGGCGCCCCCCTTCAAGCCGATGGTCGCCACGGCGGCGGCGATCGAGATCACCGCATAGCGTCTGAGCGCGGGTTGGGGCAGGGCGGTTCGACCTCGCCTGGGGCCCCTGGTATCTAACCCGCGGCATGGTGTTGAGCGAGAGGTGTCGGGCACGATGCCGAGCGATCGAGTCGGGACTTCGGGACCGCACGACCATATATTGGCGGCCGTGCCTCGAGACCCCCATCGTGATCAGCCGGTGCTGCTGGGCGGCGCGCCCCTCGCGGAGGCGACCGGCGTGCTGGTGCTGGTGCACGGGCGGGGCGGCTCGGCCCAGGACATGCTCGCGCTGGCGCGCGAGCTGGACCGGCCGCAAGTGGCGTGCTTCGTGCCGGGAGCCGCGGGGCGCAGGTGGTCTCCGTACAGCTTCCTGGAGAAGCTGGAGAAGAACCAGTCTCACCTGAACTCCGCGCTGCGGCTGCTTACGACCATTCTGGGGAAGATCGAAGCCGCCAAGGTGCCGTTCCAGCGGGTGGCGCTGATCGGGTTCTCGCAGGGCGCGTGTCTCGCCCTGGAGTTCGGGGCCCGAAACGCGCGGCGCTACGGCGCCATCGTGGGATTGTCTGGGGC
>JACPAP010000075.1 GCA_016180765.1 Gemmatimonadota bacterium | reverse complement strand
TTTTGGTTTGCCAACACGTGGTTGTTGCTCAGCACGAAGACACTGCCCGAGCCGTTCTTGACCCGCGCCCCGATGGTACCGGCGGTGATGGCCGGGTGTCCCACCGAGAAACCGGTGGGCGCCGGACGTTGCCGAGTGGTGGGATCGCTCAGCGCCATGAACCGGCCGGTGACCTGGGTGGCGGCGGGAATGCCGTCCAAGGCGTCTGGCAGTCCGCGCACCTGGTCGCTTTCGACGAAGATCCTCACGGCGGCGCGACCGCTGGGCAGCAGACCCACGGCCGTGCCCACCACGCCGGGGATCCGCATCAGCGATCCGGTGTGGCGCTCTTGCGCCGCCATCGCCGCCGTGACGTCCTGGGCAGATTGCACGCTCAGCCGAGGCGCCTCCGCGGGCCCGGTGGGGGAATCGATCAACCGGTCGGAGCAGGCGACCCAGAGGCCGGCGCCAAGTCCAAGGCCTAAGATCACCGCGGCGCGGCGGGGTAGGCGGGCGGGTATCATGTTCTCTCCCGGGTCTCGTTGGATGCGTGCCGGAGGGTCGGGCGCGGACCGGGCACAGCCAGTGTCAGCCTAGGTCCACTGGTAGCATGATGGTGTGATCTAGATCACATTCCCGTCAAGAGGGGTGCGCCCCGGGGCGAGGGGCGGAACCGGAGCACGCTCAGCGCGGAGCGCGTCGCGTGGCCCAACAGGATGGCCAGCCAGATATCCGCGGGGGCCAGGCCGCGCGTCGCGTCGAAGATCGCGCACAATCCCAGCGGGACGATGATCTGTGAAACCACCGAGATGTAGAACGGGCTCTTGGTGTCACCCGTGCCCTGGAGCCCGCCGGTGTAGGCCAGGGCCACGGTGATGAACAGTCCGGACACGCTCAAGAAGCTGAGCAGCTGCACGCCCAGCCCCACCACGACCGGATCGTGCATGCCGAACAAGGCCAGCAGGTAGCGGGGAATCGTGAGGAAGAGAACCCCCATGGCGGCCGCCACGCCCAGCCCGATGCGAGACGCCACGTGCACGGCGCGGATAGAGCGATCGGGGTGCCCGGCGCCGAGATTCTGGCCTGCCACCGCGGCGGTCGCGCCCATGAGGCCCACCGACGTCCAGGTGATGAACGAGAACAGCTCGGTGTAGCCCACCGCGTAGGCGGCCTGCGCCTCGGCGCTCTGCGCCAGCGAGCCGATGAACCGGAGCAGCAGCACGCCCGCGATGTTCATGGCGATGCCCTGGAAGCCGGTGGGGAGGCCAAAGCGGAACAGCGAACGGATGATGGACCAGTCCGGTCTCCAGTTCATGCCGCGATGGAAGGCCACCACCAGGCGGCCGGCGAACATCAAGTGCAACGCGATCAGGCTTACCACGCCGCCGGCGATCGCCGTGCCCATCGCCGCGCCGGTCGTCCCCAGCCGGGGAATGGGTCCCAACCCTGGAATGAGGATGACGTTGAGGATGATGTTCAGCACCGTGAGCACGAGCCCTAAGCGGAGCGGCGTCTGCGCGTCGCCCACCGCGCGCAGCGCGCCGCCCACCATGTAGAACATCAGCATGCCGAAGCTGAAGACGAACATGATCCGCAGGTACGGCAGCGCCTGGGCCTGCACCTCGGGAGTGGCATGCACGAGGTCGAGCAAGTAAGGGGAGAGCACGTAGCCCAGCGGCGCCAGCACGCCCGCCGACAGCCCCACCGACGTGAGGAACGCCTGGTACACGGTCCGGTTGACCTTCTCGTGGTCCCCGGCGCCGGCGAAGCGGGCCACCAGCACGCCCATTCCCGAGTAGAGCGACATGATGAAGACGATCACCACGATGAAGATCTGGAGCGAGACGCCGATGGCGGCGTTGCCGGCATACCCCACGAAGTTCCCCACCATGGCGTGGTCGATGATGCCCTGGAGCCCGCCGATCATGTTCTGGAGCATGGTGGGCCACGCGAGCTTCCACACGGCCCGGGGAATGGGGCCCTCGACGATGGAGCGATCGAACGATTTGCCGGGCCGGGAGGGGTCGGACATGGGGTAGGAGAATCGCGGGGCGGACGACTTTCTTCAAGCTTCCTGGCCGAGGCGGTATTTTCGGGGGCGATGCCTCGATCCTTCACGCTTCTCTTCGCTGTTCTGGCAACGGCGAGCAGCCTTTCCGCCCAAGCGCCGACCAGGCTCACGGCGGCCGAGTTCGGGGCGTTGGTCGAGCGCCTGTCGGAGTCCGGCGGCTACTTCGATACCGACAACCTGGTCTCCAACGAGGACTCGTACCTGCACGCCATCACCGGACTGGAACGGCACGGTGTGCGCGGTGGCGCCTACCTCGGCGTGGGCCCGGACCAGAACTTCTCCTATATCGCCGCCATCCGTCCCCGGATCGCGTTCATCATCGACATTCGGCGAGACAACCTGCTGGAGCAGCTCTGGTTCAAAGCCTTGTTCCACCCGGCCCGGAACCGGGTCGAGTTCCTGGCGTTGTTGTTCGGTAAGGCGGCACCGGTGGATACGGCGGGGTGGGGTGCGCGCGACCTCGAGACCTTGCTGGGTTACCTGACCCGCGCACCGCCGGACTCGGTGGCGGCCGCACGGGCGCGGCGTCTGGTGCGAGCGCGGGCGGCCGGGTTCGGGATCTCCGTGTCAGCGGGGGATCTCTCCACCATCGAGCGGTTTCACCGGACGTTTATCGCGGAGGGCCCCGAACTCAAGCTCACCACCTTCGGCCGCCCGGAGCGGCCCGACTACCCGACCTATCGCCGATTGCTGCTGGAGACCGATCTCACCGGCCGCCGCGCCAGCTACCTGGCCCGGGAGTCGGACTTCCAGTTCGTGAAGTCGCTGGCGGAGCGGAACCTGATCGTTCCCGTGGTGGGCGATCTTGCCGGGCCCACAGCGGTGGCGGCGATCGGCCGGTACCTGGCCGAGCACCGCGAGCGCGTGGCGGCGTTCTACACCTCGAACGTGGAGCAGTACCTGTTTCGCGGCCGGACGTTCGCGCGGTTCGCGAGGAACGTGGCGGCGCTGCCGCACGACCAGCGGAGCGTGATCATCCGGAGCTTTTTCCCGTACGGGCAGCCGCACCCGCAGGCCGTGCCCGGGTATCTGAGCGTGCAGCTGCTCCAGACCTTCGACGCATTCCTCGCGGTGCAGCGGGCCGGCGGGTTCCGGAGCTACGGGGAGCTGGTCACCCGCGATCTCCTGCCACCGCGCTAGGCGCGCCAGCTACTCCAGCACGGCGATGTTCCGCGCCGCGCACATGTCCTTGAGCACCTTGGGCCACACCGACACGCTCACCTCGCCCAGGTGCGCCTTCCGGAGGAGCAGCATCAGCGTTCGGCTCTGACCGATCCCGCCGCCGATCGACAGCGGCAGCGTGCCCTCCACGATCCCCCGTTGGTACGGCGTCTTGAGGAGATGCAACTGGCCGCCCGTCACCATCATGAGGCTCAGCTCCCGGCAGAGCTGCTCCTCGATGGAGGCCTTCACCGCGAAAATCGCGAGTTGGGTTTCACGAGGGTTGAGCAGGGGGCGATAGTCGGTGGGTAGGACCTTCTCCAGGTCCTTATGGTCGCCGATGCCGGGGCCCGCGAGGTCTGTTTGCTTGGCATCTCGCGCCGCGGGCGGCCGCGTCGCTTGGGTTCGGCGCGCGCCTTTCTTGCTGGTGACAGCCATGTTCGGATTCCTCGTCTCCGGATACGAACTGCGGTGTCGTTCCGGCGAAACGCCGGAGCGTCGGAGGGATAGGAGCGGGGCGGTGAAGGCGGGTTGAAGCGGGGATGAAGAAGGTGCCCAGCCGGCGCAGGCGGGGTGCTACTCGGTCCGGAGCACCGCCGCCGGATTGGCGCCCGCTGCCCGCCGCGCCGGCACCGCGCTCGCCAGCAGCACGCCGAGCGAACCAGCTCCTCCACAACGTCGCGAGGAGCCGGACTACCGGATACGCAGGATGCGGTCGTCGTCGGCCGCGGGCGAGCCGCGGCCGTCCCGATTGCTGGTGGCGAGATAGATCGCGCCGTCCGGGCCCACCAGCACGTCGCGGATGCGTCCGAACTCGCCTGCGTGGAGGCGTTCGACCGCGGCG
>JACPAP010000074.1 GCA_016180765.1 Gemmatimonadota bacterium | reverse complement strand
TGCTGGTTCCTGAGGTCGCCGAGCCGGTGACCAAGGGTTCGCTCAAGCTGGAGGTGCCGCGGCAGGAGGCCAACGTGATCGAGGCGGCGGCGGGTGGCGCCGCGCTGGGGCTGCAGCTGGCGCTCAACGTGGGCGCGATGTTGCTGGCGTTCATCGCGCTGATCGCGCTGCTCAACGCGGGAATTGGGTGGGTGGGGGGACTGATGGGACGGCCCGACCTGTCGCTCCAGCTGTTGCTCGGTTGGGTTCTCTCGCCGCTGGCTTGGCTCATGGGCGTGCCGTGGGGAGACGCGGGCACCGTGGGGTCCCTGATCGGGGTAAAGACCGCGGTCAACGAGTTCGTCGCTTACTTGCAGTTGGCCGGCCTGCTCCAGAGCGGAGCGCCCATGTCCCCGCGTGGTGCGATTATCGCCACCTACGCGCTGCTCGGCTTCGCCAACTTCTCGTCCATCGCCATCCAGATCGGTGGGATCGGCGGCCTCGCCCCGGAGCGGCGCGGCGAGCTGTCCCGCCTCGGCCTCCGGGCGATGATCGGCGGGAATCTGGCGGCGCTCATGAGCGCGAGCCTGGCGGGGATGCTGCTTTGAGGGGAAACGAGAAACGGGAAACGGGAAACGTCGGTGAGGCGGCCGAATTCCTTCGTGGTAGACTCAAGGGGTTCGGGCCACGCGTCGCAGTCGTGTTGGGGACGGGCCTCGGGGGCTTGGCCGAAAAGGTCGAGCGGCCCATTGTGGTGCCGTACCGGGAGATCCCGGGGTTCCCGGAGACGGGCGTGGCCGGCCATCGCGGTGAACTGGTCCTGGGGCGACTGGAGGGCGTCGCGGTGCTGCTCCAGAGTGGGCGCTTCCATCTTTACGAGGGTCATGATCCCGAGACCGTGGTGCTTCCCACCAGGGTATTCCACGCGCTGGGCATCGGGACCCTGATCGTGACCAACGCGGCGGGGGGCCTAAGCCCGACCTTCAGGCCTCCGGTCCTCATGCTGATCGCCGACCACGTGAACCTCATGTTCCGGAGCTTTCTGGCCGGGCCGGTGGTGCCGCCGGAAGAACGCTTCCCCGACATGTCCGAGCCCTATGATCGGGCGTTGCGTCGGTTGGCGAGGGAGGTCGCGCTGTCGGGAGGGATCGGGCTCGAGGAGGGCGTCTACGTGGGGCTCCTCGGCCCCAGCTACGAGACGCCGGCCGAGATCCGGATGCTCCAGCGCTTCGGGGACGCGGTGGGGATGTCCACCGTGCCGGAAGTGGTCGCGGCCAGGGCGCGGGGAATGCGGGTGCTGGGTATCTCGACCATCACGAACCTGGCGGCGGGCATCTCGCCAACCGCGCTGTCCCACGAAGAGGTGTTGGAGGCGGGAATGGCTGTGGCAGCAGATCTGGAGCGGCTGGTCCGGGGCGTGCTGCGGGGAATCGGCTAGACCGCGCGCTCCCTACCGAATCTCCTGGTTCTTCTCGAAGTCGAAGAGCGTCGCGCGCCGCAGCGTGTAGTATGCCTGTCAAAGCCCCCGGAGCGCCGAGTCGGTACGCGGGATCGTAACGGTAACGCCGGGGACAAACCCGTGCTCAACGTGACTTGCTGCTCGACCCTGATGCGAATGCGGCCCCCCGCCAGGCCGCCGGCCTGGAACCGGCGAGCCGGCCCATCGCAGGCTGGGGACTCGGCGGACGCGGGCTTGTCGAGAGTTGGCGCCTGGTGGTTGCCCGAAGGCGCCGTCAGGCCGCTGGTTTCGGCGGCTGCGCTTGCGCGCCTGGGTGCAGCACCTGGCCGACGGTCCTGAGCACGTCCACCGCCAGGACCAGCAGGGCCAGCGATCCGAGGATCGCCGGCAGATAGTAGAGCTGGTATGCTTGCCCTTCGGCTCCACCCACGCGGCCGGGTCCCCAGTGTCCGAAGACCGGGGAACCGAACCACGCCCCTAGCCACCCTACCACCACTTTCGAGAGGTAGGAGGTCGTGCCAGGAACGATGTAGAACTTCACCCCGTATTGCAGTGCTGCCGAGACCACAGCGCTAATGACGAGCAGAATGAGAAAGCTCGCGAAGTCCATTCCCGTCATATTTGCCTCCTGTTGTCACGCCAGCCCTAGGGTTGTCATTCCGCCGGTCCGTGTGTATCAAGCTACCGCTCCGCCCCGGGCGGGGCTAGAACGCGGTCTCGCGGGTCCGCGGCGCTTAAAGGGGACATGAATGGCTGCCCGCGATAAGCTTCAGTCGGACCTGCGTGTGGTTTACGAGGCATCCGGCTGATGGGCCTGGACGCCTCGCGGGTGTGGGCCACCAGCCGACTGGTCGGCGAGCGGAGGATCATGGAGAAGGCGCGCGCCCGAACCCGGGCCCGCGGGCGAGCGACACGAAGACCCCCGCAACGCACAGAACGGCGAAGAGAGCGAACGCGATGTGCACCGCCCGCAGGAAAGCGGCATGTACATCCGGCGTGATGGCCACTCGCCCCACCCGGTGCGTCTCCCCGGGTCCTACGGGTAAATCAGTCGGCCGTAGCTGGCGGTGGCAGCGCCAGGGCGTGATTTCGGCGCACATGACTGCGGTGGCGCGCTCCGACCCGAGCGCCACGATGCGCGCCAGGGCGGTCCCGAACTCTGGGGTACCCATGTGGTCGGCGTAGCCTTGGAACCCCTTGGTCCGCCACGCCGTGTTCGGCGAGTCGGGGCGCGCGCTCCGCCAGCCCCCCAGCTGGGGCTCGTGAACGTACTCGACTCCTGCGCCGCGGAGCGCTTCGGCGAGGGCCTCGCGGACGAAGTGGGGGTGGCGACGGGAGGTGGGGAAGCGCCGGACGTCCACGAGGACCTTGATCGCGTGCTGTCGGAGCAGGGCGAGGAACTCCTCTAGGGTATGTGTTGAGTGCCCGATGGTATAGAGCAGCGCCACGCGATCAATGATACGCTGCCGGCCATATGCCCATGTAACCCTTTGGGCCAGATAGTTGTCAGATTTACTGGCGGGCAGCGAACCCCAAGGGCTGGAGCCTGGTGGACGAGCGTGAGTTGATCGCCCGAGTCCGGGCCGGCGACGCCGTGGCCGAGCGCGCGTTGTACGACGCGCACGTGGACCGAATTTACCGATTGGCATATCGGTTGGCCGGCGGCGACGACCTCGCCCAGGACTTCACTCAGGAGACGTTCATCCGGGCCTTCGAGCGGATCGCGGGGTTCCGGGGAGAAGCGGCCTTTGGGACCTGGCTGTATGCGATCGCGACGACGGTCATCCTCAACGGCCTGCGGAAAGTAAGACGGTTCCGGCAGCGCGAGGCGGACCTGGACGACGCGGCGGCCATCGGCGCATCGAGCGCCAACGCCGATCCCGACCTGAAGGAAAGGCTGACGAGCGCGGTGGATGATCTGCCGCTCAAATACCGGACGGTGTTCGTGATGCATGACGTCGAGGGGTACACGCACGAAGAGATCGGAGCCGCCCTGGGGGTGCCGCCCGGCACGTCCAAGGCGCAGCTCTCTCGGGCGCGTGCCCGGCTGCGCGAGGCGTTGGCCGAGTTCGCTGGGGAGTGGGCCTCATGAGCTCAGACAAGTTCGAGGACTTCGTGCGGCGCGCGGCGCGGGAGTACCATCGCCCGCCGGAGGCTCCGCGCGAGCAGCTGTGGGCGCGGATCGTGGCGGAGCGGCTGGCGCGGCGGCACGAGCGGCAGCTGCGGCAGCGACGGCAGGTCCACTGGTGGGGTTGGGCGGCGGCTGCGGCGGCGGTGCTGGCCGTGGGCATCGGCATCGGGCGCGCCATTGGCCCGCGCCCCGCGCCCCGGCCGTCGGGGATGCAGATGGCCGAGGCGCCGCCGGGTGCCGGGGAGCAGGTGCCGGCGGCGTTCGAGATCGCGGCCCTGGATCACCTGCGGCACGTAGAGACCTTCCTCATGGTGTTCCAGAGCGCGGCGCGGGCGGGGTCGGCCGCTCCGGAAACCTCGGGGCTCGCCCGCGATCTGCTCATGAACACGCGGCTGCTGATGGACTCGCCGGCAGGCCGGGACCCGCGGATGGCGGCACTGCTGGATGACATCGAGGTGATGCTGGCCCAGATCGCCAGCTATGCAGACCGGCCTGAGCCGTCTGAGCTACAGTTGATTGCCCAGGGCATTGAACAGCGCGGCCTTCTGTCGAAGCTGCGTACGGCCGTTCCGGCCGAGTACAGCGTGCTGAGCGCGCAAGGAGTGTTGTGATGGTTGGACTCAAGGCAACAGCGCTGGCCGTGACCCTGGGCCTGGTGGCCCCGCCGCTGGCGCCCCGAGGCCATGCGGGGGTCTCGCCGGCGGCGGTGGGTCTTCCGGCGCTCGATCAGCCGCAACAGGATCAGGCGGACTCGCTCTTCCGGGCGGCCAGAGAGGCGCTCAACCGCGCCGACTACCAGCGCGCGGTCACACTGTTTCAGCGGGTGTTGCGGGAGTACCCCGGGTCGGTGCACGCCGGAGACGCGATATACTGGATGGCGTTCGTGTCGTATCGCGCCGGCGGGACCCGAAACCTCGAAACGGCGCTCAACCTCTTAGCGCAGCAGAGGAAGTCGTACCCCGACGCAGCGACCCGCCGGGACGGCGAGGTGCTGGCGACGCGAATCCGTGGTGAGCTGGCCCGGTTGGGGAACGCCGAGGCGGCCGAGAGCGTGTTTGTCCTGGCGGCGCCACCAGCGCCGCCGGTAGCCCAGGCTCCGCAGGCGCCCCCGGTCACCGCGGCCGCTCCTGCCCCTGCGGCCCCTCCGGCCCGCCGTGGAGGCCAGGGTCCCGAGTGCCGCGACGAAGACAGCGAGCTTCGCGCGGCCGCGCTCAACGCGCTCCTGCAGATGGACTCGGAGCGGGCACTCCCGATCTTGAAGCAGGTGCTGGAGCGCCGGGATCCGTGCTCCGTGGAGCTCCGCCGCAAGGCCATGTTCCTGGTGTCGCAGAAACGCGGCCCCGAGGTCGAAGACATCCTGCTCCAGGCGGCGCGCGACGATCCGGATCGAGAGGTCCGAACCCAGGCCGTGTTCTGGCTGTCCCAGGTTCCCGGTGAGCGAGCGGTGACGGCCCTGGACTCGATTCTGCTCCGTTCCAACGACCGTGAGGTTCAGGAAAAGGCGGTTTTTTCTCTCTCGCAGCATAAGAGCGCGCGGGCGGCGGAGATCCTGCGGCGGTTCATCGATCGTTCAGGCGTCTCCGACGAGCTGAAGGCCAACGCGATCTTCTGGCTGGGCCAGAGGCAATCCAGCGAGACACTCAAGTACCTCCAGGACCTCTACCCGCGGCTGACGAGCGAAGAGCTGAAGGAGAAGGTGATCTTCTCCGTGTCGCAGATGCGTGGTGCCGACAGCCAACGCTGGTTGATGGACGTGGCGTTGAACGCCAGCGAACCGATGGAGATGCGGAAGAAAGCCCTGTTTTGGGCGGGACAAAACCGCAACGTGCCGATCGCGGACCTGGCTCGGCTCTACGACACGATGAACGATCGTGAAATGAAGGAGCAGCTGATCTTCACCTACTCCCAGCGCCGCGAGCCGGAAGCGGTGGACCAGCTGATGGCCATCGCGGAGAACGACCCGGACGGCGAGCTCCGGAAGAAGGCGATCTTCTGGCTGGGCCAGTCGAAGGATCCACGGGCGGCGGAGTTTCTCCTGAGAATCATCAACAAATGAACCGACGGAACTGGTTGGCGGTGCGCGGTGCGCGGGGTAGTTACGACCGAGTCCCCGTGCGCCGCGGCCGGACTCCTACTACCCCGCGCACCGCACCCCGCACACCGACTCTTGCGACTGCGACGCTGCTATTAACATTGCTCGCCGGGGCGCCAGCACTGGTTGGCGCCCAGTCGCTTACCGATAGGGTTGCCGCCGTGACAGCCGGCCACGTCCGATTCAGTTTCGAGGCGCGTCCCGGTGTGTGCGGGAACGGCCGGAACATCTCGACCAGCCGGAG
>JACPAP010000073.1 GCA_016180765.1 Gemmatimonadota bacterium | reverse complement strand
GCAATACAGCAATCAGTTCGAACGGATCGAGCAGCCCTTTAGGGTGAGCGGGGTGCCGATCCCGGCGGCGGACTATGGGTTCAACCAGGTGAGCGTCTCATACCAGTCCAACCAGGGACGGCCCCTGAACGGCTCCATCAACTTCGGCGCCGGGGGGTACTATGGGGGAACGCGACGCTCGGTGAGCGGGGAGCTGCAGTGGCGCGCCCATTACCGGCTCATGTTCGAGGGCTCCGCCAGCCACAACGCCGTGAAGCTCCCGCAGGGTGGCTTCAACGCCGACGTGTTCGGCGGGCGGGTGCGGGTGTCCTATTCGACGCGCCTGTTCGGCTCGGCGTTCGTCCAATACAACAGCCAGTCGAACCAGGTGGTCACCAACCTCCGGCTCAACTGGATCTACGCGCCGCTGAGTGACGTGTTCCTGGTGTATCAGGAGCGCCGTGACGTGGCGAACCACGTGACGCTGGATCGCGTGGTGACGGCCAAGGTCACCCGGCTTTTCGCGTTCTGACCCATGTCCGCGGTCCTCCGCGCTCGCCCGCTCTTGGTCATTGCCGTCGCCCTCCAGCCGGCCTGCTACGCCTATGCGCCGGCGACGCTCGAAACCGTTCCGGCTGGCGCGCACGTGCGAGCGCTCATTACCATTACCCCCGAGGCGGAGCGGCAATTGCTGGTGACCTACGGCGTGCAACAGGGCAGGACGCTCTCGGGAGATGTCCAGGGCCAGGTAGGGGATCAGGTCAGACTGCTCGTCCCCTCGGTACCTATGGGGTCGGGGCCCGGAAGTCGCCCGCTATACCAGGAGGTCACGGTGCCTGCGTCAGAAGTGCTGCGCGTGGACATCCGCCGCGTAGACGGGTTCCGGACCGGCGTGTTGGTGGCTGGCGCGGCCGCGGGCGTGGGAGCGGTCCTCTGGGAGACCCTCGGCGGGGGGTTCTTTTCCGGAACCCCGCCCGGCGACGGCCGGCCGGAGAGCGTCCGCGGCTGGGTGGCTCGCATCCCCATCCCCTGGCCGTAGCGCGCTGGCGCCGTCGCCCGGCGCGCAGCATCTTGAGGCGTCGCGCCCGTTCGTCTTAGCGCGAGGAGCCTCCACGAGCCCGCTCCACGTCGTTTCCATCGTCCTCCGGCTGGTGGCGCTGGTCTGGTCCATCGCCGTGGTGCGGCGCCTGCGCGATTGGCGGATGGCGACCCTGACGGCGCTGCTCGCGCTCATGGTGGCCAGCGAAGCCGTGCTGCTGGTGGGCGAAGCGCGCGGCTGGTCCATCACCACCCTCCTGCGGATGGCCGAGCTCCCCAACCTGCTGGTGAGCGTGCTGGCCCTGCTCGCCGTGGTCGTGTCCGGCTGGGTGATCGGGGCGTATCGCCGGGTGGACCAGGCGTTGACCGTGGAAAAGGCGTATCTGGAGGAGTTGTTCGAGTCCGCGCCCCAAGCAACCGCGCTGGTGGACAACGACAGCCGCATCCTTCGGGTCAATCACGAATTCACCAGGCTGTTCGGCTACCCGCAGGGCGAAGTGGTCGGGCGATCGATTGACGAGCTGCTGGCGCCGGGCGACCTCCTGGCCGAGGCCCGCAGCCTCACGCGCGACGCGGCGGGGGGGGAGCGGGTCGCCCACGAGACGGTGCGCCGTCGCCAAGACGGCTCCCTGGTGGAGGTCTCGATCCTGGGGGCGCCGGTGCGGGCGTGGGGCGGGCAGGTCGCGGTCTATGGCATCTACCGCGACATCACGGAGCGGAAGCGGGCGGAGGAGGCGCTCCGGATCTCGGAGGAGAAGTTCTCCAAGGCGTTCCGTCTGAGCCCGGACATCCTCACGCTGAGCTCGATCGACGATGGCGTCCTGTTGGAGGTGAGCGACACCTTCGTGACGGCGACCGGGTACACTCGCGAGGAGGTGATCGGGCGGTCCGTCTACCAGCTCAACCTGTGGGCCGATCTCTCCGACCGGCAGATGCTGGTGGATCAGCTGCGGCAGCACGGGGTCGCCCGGAACCTCGAGTTCAGCTTCCGCGTGAAGAGCGGCGACATCCGCATCGGCCTGCTCTCGGCCGAGATCATCCCCATCGGCGGACGGACCTGCATGCTTACGGTGAGCAACGATATCACCGAGCGCAAGGCCGCCGAGCGGGCGCTCCAGGCCAGCGAAGAGCGCTACGCCCTCGCCGCCCGGGGCGCCAACGACGGCCTGTGGGATTGGGATCTCGAGACGGATCAGGTGTACTACTCGCCGCGCTGGAAGGCGATGCTGGGACACGACGAGGGCGAGGTGGGCAGCACCCCGGACGAGTGGTTTCGCCGGGTGCATGCCGTGGATGTGGAACGGGTGCGCGCGGCGCTGAACGCCCATCTGGCCGGCCGCACCGAGCATTTCGAGAGCGAGCACCGCATGCAATGCCAGGACGGGACCTATCGCTGGGTGCTCAGCAGGGGGATCGCGGTGCGGGATATGGGCGGCAAGTCCCACCGGGTGGCCGGCTCCATGACCGACATCTCGCTGCGCAAGGCGGGCGAGGAGAAGCTGCTGCACGAGGCGATCCACGACGTCTTGACCGGCCTCCCGAACCGGGCCCTGTTCATGGACCTCCTGGGCCGCAGCGTGGCCCGCTCCAAGCGCCGCAAAGGGTATCTCTTCGCCGTGCTGTTCCTGGATCTGGACCGCTTCAAGGTCGTCAACGACAGCCTGGGGCATCTGGTCGGCGATCAGCTCCTGGTGGGCATAGCTCGGCGGCTGGAGAAGTGCCTCCGCCCGGAAGACACCGTGGCGCGATTGGGCGGCGACGAATTCACCGTGCTGCTGGAGGACATCAACGACGTCAGCGACGCGACCCACGTGGCGGAGCGGGTGCACAAGGAGCTGGAGAGTCCGTTTCAGATCGGCGGCCACGAGGTGTACACCACGGTGAGCATCGGCATCGCGCTGAGTACCTCGGGCTACGACGCCTCGGACCACATCCTGCGGGACGCGGACACCGCGATGTACCGGGCCAAGGCGCTGGGCCGGGCCAGACACGAGGTGTTCGACACCGGGATGCACACGCGGGCCGTCGCGCTGCTCCAGCTGGAGACCGACCTCCGTCGCGCGATCGAGCGGAGTGAGTTCCGGGTCTACTACCAGCCCATCGTCACGCTCAACGGCGGCCGGATCGTGGGGTTCGAGGCGCTGGTGCGCTGGCAGCATCCGCAGCGGGGCCTGCTGTTGCCCTCCGCATTCGTCCCGGTCGCCGAGGAGACCGGCCTGATTCTCCCGGTGGGCCACTGGGTCCTCGAGGAGGCGTGCCGGACCGTCCGGGAGTGGGGCGACCGGTTCGGCCGGCCGTTCGTGATCGCGGTCAACCTCTCCAACCGGCAGTTTGCGCAACCCGATCTTCCGGAGCGCATCGCCGGCGTGCTCGACGAAACCGGGCTTCCGGCCGAACGGCTCAAGCTGGAAATCACCGAGAGCGTCATCATGGAGCACGGCGAGGCGGTCACCCACACCCTGCGCCGGCTTCGCGACCTCGGGGTGGACCTCTACGTGGACGACTTCGGCACGGGCTACTCGTCCTTCAGCGTGCTGCATCGGTTCCCGATCTCGACGCTCAAGATCGACGGCAGCTTCGTGCGGGCCATGGGCAACGGGGACGGACTCGAGATCGTGAGAACCATCATGACCCTCGCCAGGAACCTCAAGCTCAACGTCATCGCCGAAGGGGTCGAGACCCAAGCGCAGGTGCAGCAACTCAAGGCCCTCAAGTGCCCGCAGGCGCAAGGATCGGCCTTCGCCGAGCCGGTCCCGGCGGACGGCATTGACCACCTGCTCTCAAAGGCACGCCGGCATTGAGCCGCGGGGACGTTTTTCACCACAGAGACCACAGAGACCGCAGAGAGCTTCTTGTGTTAGATAGGAAGTGAAGACGGACCCGAGCGCCAATGAAACACAACGCCCAACAAACGCGAAATCTCTGCGATCTCTGCGGTCTCTGTGGTGAATAACCCTGCGTGGACCACGCCTACCTAGATCGACGCCTACTGCAGCACGTCCGGGCCAGCCGGCTGTTCCCGGAGCCCGGCACGGC
>JACPAP010000072.1 GCA_016180765.1 Gemmatimonadota bacterium | reverse complement strand
GCGTTGCTTCCGCGGCCGGCGTTTGCCGAACGAGCCCCGCCACAACTTCCCGCGCCGCGTTTTCCGATCACCTTTGCCCACCGTCCCTCCAAGAGTTGGGTGACATGGAGCACGCAAGCTATGTCGCCCACCCGGCTCGGGACAATGGAGCCGCTTGACAGGTGGAGCCGACGGTGGCCCATTGTGGCGACACCACGCCATAGATCCCGGACCCATTCGAGGAGTTCCTTTGCGATGACCCCGCTCCGGACGGCCCGCGCCCTCGTCCTGCCGTGCTCGCTCGTCCTCACCACTGCGATGCCGGTACTGGCGCAACAGCCGACCACGCCGAACCCGGCACGGCGGGCCGTGCCGATGGACCCCGCGCGTGCCGAGTCGCTCTACGTGAGCCGTCGCCCGGAGGATCACCCCGTCGCCAACTACGCGCGGGATATGGCCTTCAAGGCGCGCACCGACAGCATCGTCCGCGTCCGAAGCCAGGGCGTCATGGACTTCCAGAAACTCAGCTACCGCAGCAAGGTGGGTGACCTGGACATCCCCGCGTACCTCTGGCAGCCCCTCAGGAAGCGCGGGCCACGGGGCCACGCGGCGATGATCTGGGTGCACGGAGGCGTGCACGGCAACGTGGACCTGGGGTTCTTCCCGTTCGTGCGGGACGCCGTCGAGCGGGGTTACGTGATCATCGCCCCCGAGTACCGCGGCAGCACGGGCTACGGAAGAAACTTCCATAACGCCATCGACTACGGTGGCTACGAGGTGGACGACGTGATGAGCGCCTATGAGTGGCTGGTGAAGAACCTCCCCCACGTGGACCCCGAACGGGTGGGGATGATGGGCTGGAGCCATGGCGGCTTCATCACGCTGCACTCGGTGCTGCGCGACCAGCACCCCTTCAAGGCGGCGGCGGCCATCGTGCCGGTCACCAACCTAGTGTTCCGGTTGTCGTTCAAGGGGCCGGGATACCAGCGCTACTTCGCCACGCAGGCCCGCGTACAGGGGCTGCCGCATGAGCAGCCGGGCCTCTACATCGAGCGGTCACCCCTCTACCAGGTGCCCAAGCTCCAGATCCCGCTGTTGGTACACGTGGCGATCAACGACGAGGACGTGAATTTCGTCGAGGATCAGCAGCTGGTGTGGGCGCTCCGGGCCCAGAAGCCGGAGCTGGCGGAGACCAAGATCTACGTGGACCCGCCGGCGGCCACAGCTTCAGCTCTCGGGTCAACCGCCAGCTGGAGCGGGACGACACGCCGGAGCAGCGGGACTCGTGGAACCGGACGTGGACGTTCTTTGACTGGACTCTGAGGCCATACGAAGATCGGTCGCTGCATGGTGACCCCCGGGTCAATCGCGCGGAAATCGGCCGAGGTCCCACGGCCCGCTAGGCGCCCCCGCCGCACGCCTGGCACAGCGGCCCTACGTCACCCTTGGGCGGGGCCAGGTGCTTGGCGCAGACCGGCCGCAGGCAGAGGACGCACACGCCGCCGTGGGGGGCGCTACCTCAGCGCCGCATTCATCGTTGCACTTGAGCGTTTGGGCCTCAGCGTCCATCGGCCCCCAGGCCGAGCGGCAGTGCCAGCGGGTGCAGGGTCGCGACGATCCAGCGGATCAGCATCGTGCCCCCAACAACATGGTCAGCGCAACTGCGGCAGGAGCGAGAAATCGAACGTGAGCACCCCGTCACCGCAGTCAGCGGTGTGACGGGAGTACGCCGAGGCGAACCCTGGCGCCTGGACCGTGATCGCGAGACCGTTGCACGCCGTTTGGCGCCCGCGCCGCGTCCGACCCACCGCGAACTGGCCCGACGGGTTGGTCTTGAGCGCCGATTGCCCGGCCCCGAGGGTCGCGGGCCATTCGATGGTCACTTCCGCGTTCGGGATCGGCGTCCTCAGGCCCACGGATCGCACGGTCCCCTGCACTTGAACCGTCAGCTCGGGCGTCCCCGCACAGGCGGCGGCGCCCAGCAGCACCACCGCTCCCACGAGGCGCTGCCCAAACGCCCGTCGCGACGACGTGACGCGTGTCCGCATGCGCCGCACGTTACACGCCCCATCACGTTCGCTCAAGCGGCGCCAGGACCCACACGCAGCTCGTTCCACTCCACGTGACCCGCCCGGACCGCGTCGCACACGCGCCGCTCTCGGGTGCTCAGGTCCGAGGCGGCCGTCTTCACCTCGACGAATAGGATTCCGGCGCACTCCCATGGGCAGCTTCAGCCGCTCGGTGAACTGGTAGAACGGCGCGCTGCCGGCCAGGCGGGGCCAGACGATCGGGGTGCGGTCGTACTTGTTGAACACGCCGATGGCACGCGCGCACCAGCGGCGATTCGACCGACGTCTGAGACGGCGGGTATGCCCCCAGCTGGCGAATCGCGATGTCGCTGAAGCCTTCGCGCTCGAGATGCCTGCGCATCATCGCCAGCGCTTGCTCGGGCCTCAGGTCCGGCGGCAGGCGGGAATCGACCTTGTCGCAACCCGGCCTCGTTCCAGCTCGCCAACACCCCGTTGATCAGCCGCTGCTCTTCGGCCGTGGGCGGACGGACGGCGTCGTAGTAGCCGGGGATCAGGATGGTGTGCCGGAGCCAGCGTTGCAAGTTGGCGACATGCCGATCGAGGTTCGCCTCGATGTACCGGTAGACCGCCGCGTGATTGCCACGGTACGGCGGGATGGTCGCGGCGTCGAACTTCTCGGTGGTGCTCAGCCGATACCGGGGCCGAGTGGCCTGTTGCGGGCGCGCGCTCCCGGCGAACGCCGCGCCCAGAGCCCCAAGCGCGCTCGGCTCCACGGGAAAACGACACGCTGCAACAGCCGCTCATAGGCGTCCGCGTTCTCGGGTGTGGTCCAGCCATGCCAGACGCGTCCGATCATGCCGGGCCCTCTCCAGGTCTCGAACCTGCCGTCGGGTCCGCAGGTATCGGCGGAAGCGCCGGTCGTGCGAGCTCGGCCTCCACCTCCCGCTGCCCCTCGAGCAGCAGGTCTACGGCCTCGCCCACCGCGCGCGCGGCGACAAGGTCGGTGGTCAACGACTGCACGGTTCCGACTCCGCTCCGCAGGCGCAGGAGGCCGAGGCGAATGTTCTCCAGCGCGGCGACCGCGTCCGCGAGCTGCTGCTGGACGGTATCGCGTTCCTCACGCAGCGCCCTGGCGACGTGATCGGACGGGCTTCCGCCGCTCCGCGCGGGCACATCCACTACCACCTCCTGAAGCTCCTCCAGCTGCGTCCGCATGCGCTGGGCATCGGCCTCCAACCGATGTACCACCGCCGGCAGGCCGCCCAGCTGTCGCCGAGTCGCCTTGGGGAGCTCGGCGAACAGCTGCTCCGCCGCCATGGCGATGGCCAGCTCCGTGGGACGATGAGTCATGGCCTGGGGGATCGCGCGCCTGGGGAGCACCGCGCGAGCGACGCGGAACAACCACCGGCCG
>JACPAP010000071.1 GCA_016180765.1 Gemmatimonadota bacterium | reverse complement strand
CGCTCAGCAGGGCGCCGCCGCCAACCTGGCCAGCGCCGTGGCCATCATCAACGCCCGGCACGCGGCGGCCGGGCTCCCAAACTGGACGCTGGGCGCCACGGCGACTCAAGCCGAGGTGATCAGCCACATCCTCGACGAGCGCGCCCGCGAGCTGTTCGCCGAGGGCGGCCACCGGTATAACGACATGCTCCGGTACCGGAGCACACCGTACAACATCCCCTTCAAGGGTGAGCCGGGCTCGGTCCACCCCAACGGCGTGGACCAGACGGGAGACGTCTACGGCACGACCACCTGCTTCCCGCTGCCGGCGGCGGAGCGTGCCGGGAACCCGAACGTGTCTTGATTGCGAATTTCGGATTGCGGATTGTGGATTTGGCTCGCCAGCCGGCGACCGCATCCACGATCCGCGCTTTACCATGGAGAGCGCTATGTGGCATCGCTACGCTGACGCCGCTACGCTGCTCGGCGTCCTGCTGCTGAACGCCGCCGCGCTGAGCGCGCAGGAGACCGCGTCCGACACCTTGCTCACCGTCAATCACTACCTGGACTGGGAGCGGGTCGGTGATCCCCAGATCTCACCCGACGGCTCCCAGATCGTCTACGCGCGGAGCCGGGTCAACCAGATCGAAGACCGATGGGACTCCGAGCTCTGGCTGATGAACGCCGATGGCTCCAAGCCGCGCTTCCTGGTCAAGGGCTCGAGCCCGCGCTGGTCATCTGACGGCACACGCATCGCGTATCTGGCCGAGGGCGAACCCAAGGGCACCCAGATCTTCGTGCGATGGATGGACGCGGAGGGCGCGACCTCCCAGATCACGCGCCTCACGGAAACACCGAGTAATCACCGCTGGTCGCCCGACGGCCGGGTCCTTGCCTTCGTGATGCTGGTGCCGGAGAAGGAGACCTGGTCGATCAGCATGCCGCCGGCGCCGGAAGGCGCCACGTGGACCGAGCCCCCGCGGATGATCGATCGGATCCACTATCGGCTGGACCGCGTCGGGTTTTCGAAGCCGGGCAATACCCACCTCTTCGTGGTCCCGGCGGACGGCGGTACCGCGCGGCAGATCACGCGCGGCGCCTGGAGCGTAGGAGCGCGCTTCTCCGGGATGTTCTTCGGTTCCGAGATCGACTGGGCGCCGGACGGGAAGACCATCGTGTTCGACGGCGTACAGGGCGAGGGCGGGGTCGACCGCTACGCCGAGTCCTACATCTACGGGGTCGATGTCGCCACGGGAGCGGTGCGCCAGCTGGTCAGCACCAAGGGATGGTGGCACGTCCCACGCGTGTCGCCGGACGGGCGGCGCGTGGTCTTCAGCGGCTACCAGTTCACCACGCAGACCTACCGGGCCGAGGATCTGTACGTCGTGGGCATCGATGGCCAGGGCATGGCCAAGATCTCCGGCGAGCTGGATCGTGATCCGAGCAACGTCACCTGGGCGCCCGACGGCCGGGCCGTCTACTTCACCGCCGGCGACCGCGGCTCGGCGAACGTCTACCGGACCGACCTCACCGGACGCGTGCAGCCGGTCACGAGCGGCGTTCACATGTTGTCGCTCGCGTCCGTGGCCCAGAACGGCACGGCGGTCGGGGTGCGATCGTCGTTCCAGGAGCCGCCGGACGTGGTGCGCGTGGACCTGGCGCGCGGCGGGGTCACGCGCCTGACCCAAGTCAACGGCGACGTGCTGGGCACCAAGCACCTCGGGCAGGTCGAGGAGATCTGGTACACCTCGACCGGAAATACCCGGGTCCAGGGATGGATCGTGAAGCCGCCGGCGTTCGACCGGGCCAGGGAGGACCCGCTGGTCCTCGATATCCACGGCGGACCCCACGGCATGTACCACGTGGGCTTCGACTACGGCTACCAGAATTACGCGGCCAACGGCTACGTGGTGCTGTACACCAACCCGCGCGGCAGCACCGGGTACGGAACGGCCTTTGGCAACGCCATCAACAACGGGTATCCCAGCGTGGATCACGAGGACCTGATGGCCGGCGTGGACTCGCTGGTGGCGCGCGGCTACGTCGATGCCGATCGCCTGTACGTCACCGGGTGCAGCGGCGGCGGCGTGCTCTCGAGCTGGGCCATCGGCCACACCGATCGCTTCGCCGCCGCGGCGGTGCGTTGCCCGGTGACCGACTGGATCAGCTTCGCCGGGACCACCGACGTGGTGCAGTGGGGCTACCACCGCTTCGAGGGCTATTTCTGGGACAACCCCATCAAGTGGCTGGAGCACTCGCCGCTCATGCACGTGGGGAAGGTCCAGACCCCCACGCTGCTCATGACCGGCGAGCTGGACCTCCGAACGCCGATGTCGCAGACCGAGGAATACTATGCGGCGCTCAAGGTCCTGGGCGTGCCCGCCGTGATGCTACGGTTCAACGGCGAGTACCACGGCACCGGCTCGAAGCCGTCCAACTTCATGCGGACCCAGCTCTATATCATGGACTGGTTCCGGCAGCATGCGAAGAGCAAGACCACGTCGCGGCGCTAGGGACCGGGCTGGTCGGCCGGTCACCGCTTGGTGGAAACCAGGATGACGCCGTTCATCGCGTCGGTCCCATAGCGCACCGCGGCCGCCGGACCGCGCAACACTTCGACTCTGCCGATCATCCGGGTATCCAGCAGTTCGAAGATGCCCGGGCCGCCGCGCACGCCGGTGACGTCCACCCGTACCCCGTCCACGAAGACCAGGGGCGTGGCCGGAAAGCTGAAGCTCCGGGCACCCCGGATCCGGAGTTGGTAGCCCCGCCCCACTTGCCCGCTGGCGCGGACTAACTGAACCCCGCTGACGCCGTCGAGGACCTCTCCCAGCGAGGCGTCGGGGCGTCGCTCCAGCTCGCGCTCCGGGATCACGCCGCTTCGGCCCGCCGCGGTATCCCGACCCTCGACCTGCAACGCGTCGAGCACGTAGGTTCGCTGCGCCAGCGTGAAGTTCACCACCATCACGGCGTCGGCGACGGGACGCACCAGTTCGACCACCGCGGCATACTCCGCCCGATGCGCCCGCAAGATCAGCTCTCCCGACGTGGGAACCAATAGCTGGTAGCGGCCGGTGCGATCGGTGACTGCGGCGAGGTCTGACCCCAGCACCGTCACGCGCACGTTGGACACCGGGCGTCGCGTGCCGTATTCGAGCACGACGCCGCGAATCGTGCCCAGGTGCTGCGCGGCCAGCGGGGACCCGGCGAGCACCGAACCCACGGCGAGCGCCGCGACCCCCCATCGCGTCGGGGCGCGGCGGTTGGTTGTTGCGGCCGGCTTCACGTCTGCTAATCTAAGCGTCCGGGCTCGAGCCCGCCGGAAGAGAGCCGGTTTGCCGCACCCGGCCGGCGCCGATAGGTTGGTACCCGTTCGTCTCCCATCACTGCGGCATCATCCACAGGGGGTGGCTTCATGCGCCACGGTTTCCCTCCGTCAGCGATCCGGGCCCTCC
>JACPAP010000070.1 GCA_016180765.1 Gemmatimonadota bacterium | reverse complement strand
CGCCCTCTTGCCTAGCGCGCTATTATTGAAGTCAGGAGATGCCCTTGCTCACCACCACAAGGAGGCACATATCCGTACCTTCGGTGTCGGACTACTCGCCATCGCGGCCCTCGCGATGGCGGGCATCCTGCTGAGTCGCCGTCGCCGGCCCGCGTTGGCAGCGAGCACATCGCGCCGACAGCGGCAGATGGACGATATCTACGCGGCAGGCTGGTAGGCCAGACGGCTCGTGCCGTTCCAACCCCCGGCCCTCCGGCTGACGAGGTGAAGCGAGCCAGGTTGGAACGGCACTCGTAGGTGAAGGCGAGGGGCGGATGCACGTGGGCGGCGCGGCATCCGCTCCGTTCGTTACAGGGCCCAGGCGTGGGCCGTCTTTGACGCGGCGCGGGGAGGGGGGTACATTCCCGCCCTGCCGTCCTTCCAGGGGAGGCGGTCGATGGGTCTGACCATACGACCTTCCAACCCGGCGCTCACGGCCGTGGGCCGGATTCTGGGGGCCAACCGAGAGCTGCTCGTGGCGCGCTGGGCTGGCTGGATCAGCGACCGGCTGACACAGGCGCCGCACATCAAGCGCCCCACCGTCGAGCGCCAGCTCACGCTGTTGATTGACATCCTCATCGAAATGGCGGGTCCGCTGCGGCGGCAAACCGCGCAGCTGTGGTTCGACGCGTGCGAGTTCTATGGGCAGGTGGCGGCGGCGCGCGGCCTGGCGGCCGGCGAGGTCGTCGAAGAGATCCAGCACCTGCGCGAGCTGCTCATTCGCGACCTGTCCGAGCTGATCGCAGCGCTTCCGGCGCGCTATTCGATGGCGACCGTGCTGCGCCTCAACCGCCAAGTGGACAAGGGCATCGCGCACGCGGTGGTGGGCTATACGGACGCGTTGGTGCAGAACCTGTTCGCCCAGCGCGGCACGCCGATCCCCGACCCGCTCCCGGCCGACGACGACATCGTCTACCGGCTCAATCAGTTCGAGGCCGAGCTGCAACACCTGCGCGAGAAAAGCCGCTAGCCCGGCTCCAACCCTTTACCCGCTGATTTCCTCGCCCCCGTCCACGTTGATCACGTTGCCGGTGATCCAGTCGGTCCCGGGTTGGCAGAGCGCGACCACCGCGCGCGCGAGATCCTGAGTGGTGGTAAGCCGGCGGTGCGGATTCCGCTGCTCGGCCTGCTCGAACAGCCGGTGGCTCTCAGGGATCTTCTCGGCGGCGGGCGTGCGGGTCACGCCTCCGCGCAGCGCATTCACCGTGACGCCATGCGGCGCGAGCTCGACCGCGAGCTGCCGGGTGTGCGACTCCAGCGTGCACTTCGCGGCCGAGACCGCGCCATAGGAGGCAATGACCCGGGTGGAGCCCGAGGAGGTCATCGAGAAGATCCTCCCGCCCTGCCCCATCAGCCGGCGTTTTATCAAGTCCTGCGCCCAGTACACCAGGGAGTTCGCCATCACGTCCAGGGTCATCTCGATGTTGGCCCGGGTCAGCGCATCGTCCGCGATGTACGGTTTGAGCGTCCCGAACGCCAGGGAATGCATCAGGACCGCCACGGTTCCGCCCTGCGTCTGGATGTCGCCCTCCAGCGCGTCGAGCACTTCCTGCCGCTTCGCGTCGTCCGCCGCGTTGAGGTTGAAGAACCGCGCCCGGCGGCCGCCCGCGGTGATGTCCGCCACGATCTCCTCGACGTGCTTGAGCCCGGCCTTGCGGTCCAGGTGGACGCCCGCTATGTCGTAGCCGGCCTTGGCGAGCGCGCGCGCCGTCGCCTCGCCGAACCCGCTCGAGGCGCCGAGCACCAGCGCCCAGCGCGGCGTCATCATCTGCGCGTGTGCCACCACTGCCTCCCTGACGAAAGGGCGGAAGTTAGCGGATGAAGATTCACGTCGCTATCGCGCTGGGATTGCTCGGGGGCTTGAGTCTGGGCCTGGTCGCCGCGCTCACCGGCTCGCCCGCGCTCCTCACGCTGGCCGGCGCCGTCGAGCCGGTCGGCACCGCATTCGTCAACCTCCTCAAGATGGTGGTCGTCCCGCTGGTGGCGACCACGTTGTTCGTGGGGGTCGCGGGCATGGGTGACCTGCGGCGCCTCGGTCAAGTGGGCACGCTCGCCCTGGCGTTCTTCGCCGCCACCACGCTGATCGGCGTGCTCCTCGGCATGGGCGTGATGCAGGCGTTGCTCCCGTTCGCGGACCAGGCAGCCGCGCGCGGCGTGAGCGGGGCGACGCACGCACCGGCGGGAGAGCTCCCGGGAGTGGTGGACTTTCTGGTGGGGTTGATCCCGGCGAATCCGGTCCAGGCCGCGGCCGAAAGCGCGCTGCTGCCGCTCATCGTGTTCACCATTCTGTTCGCCGCGGCCGCCGGGGCGCTTCCCGAGCCCCGGCGCCGCCCGCTCATCGCCATGGCCGAAGCGATCACCGCCGCGCTGATTACCCTGGTGCACTGGGTGCTGTGGGTGGCGCCCGTCGGCGTTTTCGCGCTGGCCGCTCCGGTCTTCGCGCGCTCCGGCTGGGCCATGCTCCAGAGCCTGATCGTGTTCATCCTGGCCGTTCTCGTCGGGCTGGTCGTGTTCGTGGCCGCCGTCTACCTGCCGGCCGCGGCGGCCCTGGGGAGCCGGGGACCAGCGCGGTTTCTTCAGGCTTGCCTCGGGTCGCAGCTCATCGGCTTCACCACCACCAGCTCGCCCGCCACCATCCCCGCCATGCTGGATAGCGCCGATGCGCTGGGCGTCTCCCGGGACGTTTCCGGCCTGGTGATTCCGCTCGGCGCCTCGCTCAACCGCGCCGGGAGCGCCCTGTTTCAGGGCGCCAGCGTCGTCTTCCTGGCCTGGCTCTACGGAACGCCGCTGCCGCTCGCCAGCCTGGGGGGCGCGGTGCTGGCCACGTTCCTCGTGGCGTTCACCGTGGCGGGCGTCCCCTCGGCCAGCGTGGTCTCCCTCGCCCCGGCGCTGAGCCAGGTGGGCGTGCCGCTGGACGGCCTGGGCGTACTGCTGGGCGTGGACCGCATCCCCGACATGCTGCGCACTGCCACGAACGTGACCGGCACGATCACCGCCGCGGCAGTCCTGGAAAGGCGTTATCCGTCATCCGTTGTCCGTTATCCGTCAGCCGCAGGGGGTGGTGGGGGGGACGGTCAACGGAGAACGGACAACGGATAACGCCTTCCGTGCGGTACCGCTTCGTCGCCGACGTTCTGGTCGTCCTCCACGTGGCGTTCGTCGCCTTCGTCGTCGTTGGCGGGTTCCTCGCACTCCGCTGGCGCCGGCTCGCCTGGTTGCACCTACCCGCTGCCGTCTGGGGCGCGATCATCGAGTTCATGGGATGGGTCTGCCCGCTCACGCCGCTGGAGAACCATTTTCGGCGTCTGGCCGGGGAAGGCGGCTACCAGGGCGGCTTCATCGAGCACTATGTGATCCCGGCGGCGTCTGGCCGGGGAAGGCGGCTACCAGGGCGGCTTCATCGAGCACTATGTGATCCCGGCGCTGTACCCCGCCGACTACACGCTCGGGTTGCGCATCATGCTGGGCGCGCTCGTGGTCGGCCTGAATGCCCTTGCCTACTCGCTATACTTCAGACGCCGAGCATGAAAACCGTTGTCCGTTCTCCGTTTTCCGTGGGGCCCGGGAAGCGGCCAGCGCACACGGATAACGGACAACAGATAACGGATAACGCCTCTTGAGCCTCCCACCCCTCATCCCCCGCTCGATCCTCTTCGGCAACCCGGAGCGCGCCACGCCGCTCTTGTCCCCCGACGGACGGCGGCTGGCCTATCTCGCGCCGCTGGATGGCGTGCTGAACGTGTGGCTGGGCTCGACCGGCGGAGCTGACTATCAGCCCGTGACCCGGGACCAGGACCGCGGCATCCGCGTGTACTTCTGGGGCCGCGACAGCCGGCACATCCTCTACTTGCAGGACAAAGGGGGAGATGAGAACTGGCGGCTGTTCGCGGTGGCCGTGGAAGCGCAGACCGAGCGTGAGCTCACCCCGTACCGTGACGTTCAGGTTCGGATCGTCGAGCACGACAAGCATTTCCCCAACGATGTCGTGATCGCCATGAACCGCGAGGATGCGCGGCGGCATGACGCTTATCGCCTGGATCTCCGTACCGGGAAGGCGGAGCGGGTCGCCGAGAATCCCGGCAACGTCGTGCAGTGGGTCACGGACACTGCGCTCCAGGTGCGCGGGGCGGTCGCGTCGCGCGAGGACGGCGGCTTCGATCTGCTGCTGCGCACCACCGAGCGGGACCCGTGGGTCACCACCCTGCGCGGGAACGCCGAGGACGCGCTCCCCAGTGGCCCCGTGAGCTTCACGCAGGACGGCCAGTCGCTGTTCCTGCGCGACTCGCGCGGGGCCAACGCGGCCCGGCTGGTGCGGCTCTCGCCGTCCGCCGGGCAGCTCGCGGTGCTGGCGGAGGATCCGGACTACGACGTGGCCGAGGTAATGATCCATCCGGATACCTACGAGGTGCAGTTGGCCTCGTTCCTCCGCGCGCGGCGCGAATGGACCGTG
>JACPAP010000085.1 GCA_016180765.1 Gemmatimonadota bacterium | reverse complement strand
GGTTGAAGGTAAGTCAGCGTTCGCCGAGTTCTACCGGGGTCTGTTGGCGATGGGCCAATGGGAGTTTGGCCACGACTACGCTGGCGCCACTGTGGTCGGCGACGCCGTGGTACTTCACGGTGTCGCGCGAGGAAACCTCACACCGGCGGGTGGAGCCGCGAGCCAGTTTGCCAACAACTTCATTCTGGTGCTCAAGCCGGGCGCCGATGGTCGCTTCAAGTTCTGGCGCATCGCCTTCGCTCCGAGCAGCCAGTGAGCCAGCACCGTATCGATCAGCTTCACGCCGTCGGAACCTCCCTCGATATGGTAGACACTTCCACACTAACCGCCAGGAGGTGTCTGTGGCGCGGGCGGCGTGCCCACCAAGTCAGGGCCGCCAGCTCAAACTTCGTTAGACGGCCCCACCTACGTCTCGTGGCCTAAGCTATTCAGTGAACTCCGCCGCGCTGCGTTAGTGCCCGAGCCCAAAGGCCCCAAACAGGAACATCAGCGCGATACTCACGCCCAGCGCCAGCAGCAGCGGGAGGGTGAAGATCAGGCGGAACAGGGCGTGGTCGAACCTGAGGTGCATGTAGAACATCACCACCAGGCCGAACTTCACGGCGGACAGCGTCAGCAGCACCGGCGCCAGCACCGGCTTGAAGGCTGGCACATAGAACACGCCAACCTCGACAATCGTGATGATCAGCAGCACGGCTGCGACCGCGAGGTACGTGCCGGTTCCTGGGTGGGCGTGTTCCGACCGATGTTCCGGGCTCATGGCGTCACCGCTATTGGAGCAGGTACACGACCGTGAAGATCACAATCCACACCACGTCCACGAAGTGCCAGTACAGTCCCGTGACCTCGACGTTGATCGCCTTCTCGGGACCCAGCTTCCCCTGAAACGAGCGCACCAGCAAGGTGAGCAGCAGGAGCACCCCCACGGCGACGTGCGCGCCGTGGGTGCCGGTCAGGGTGAAGAAGGTCGAGCCGAACAGGTTGGTCCGGATCGTCAGCCCTTCGCGCACGAAGGACGTGAACTCGTAGTACTGAAAACCCAGGAAGACCAACCCCAGAAACGCGGTGGTGCCGAGCCAGAAGCGGGCCCAGAGCTTGTCGCCTCGAGACACGGCGGCGAGGGCGAGTACCATGGCCAGGCTCGACATGAGCAGGTCGAAGGTGCTCACCGACGTCACCGGGATATTGAGAATCTCGTGGGGCGTGGGGCCGCTGACACTTCTCCCCTTGTACACCAGGTAGGTCGAGATCAGCGATCCGAACAACAAGCACTCCGAGCCGATGAAGGCCCAGAAGGCGAGCTTCTTGTTGTCGAGTCCGGTGCTGGTGTAGTGCGCGGCGGCGTGGGTCATCTCAGACCTCGAAGGGCTCGAAGGCCCAGCGGTAGATGCTGAAGATCAAGACCGCGCCGCTCGCCAGGACGATCCACAAGGTGTGCGCCACCGCGCCGGTCGCCATGCCGATGATCCCCAGCGCCGCCACCAGGGGCCAATACGACCCGCCGGGGACGTGGATGGGCTGGGGCGGGACCTCAGGGATGGCCTTCATGTGCGTCACCGACCACCGCGGCAGCCGGCTCACCACCTCCGGGATCACGGTGAAGTTGTAGTCCGGCGGGGGGGACGGAATGGTCCACTCCAGCATGGCGCCGCCCCAGGGATCGTTGCCCGCCACCTCACCCCGCCGCCAGCTGCGCCACACGTTGTAGATGAAGAACAGCAGGGCGACGGCGATGACATGGGCGCCGATGGTCGAGATCAGATTCATGGTCTCCACGCCCAACTCGGGCCGGTAGGTGTAGATCCGGCGCGGCATGCCGAGGAGCCCGATGAAGTGCATCGGGAAGAAGGCGAGGTTCATCCCGATGAACATCAGCCAGAAATGGAGCTTGCCGAGCTTCTCGTTGAGCAGGCGGCCGGTCATCTTGGGGAACCAGTAGTAGATCCCGGCGAACAGGCCCTGGATCGCGCCGCCGAACAGCACGTAGTGGATGTGGGCGACCACGAAGTACGTGTCCGTCTGCTGGAGGTCCGCCGGCGGTGACGAGTGCATGACGCCCGACAGCCCGCCGATCACGAACATCGCGATGAAGCCCATGGCGAACAGCATCGCGGTGGTGAATCGGACCTGGCCGCCCCACATCGTGGCCAGCCAGTTGAAGATCTTCACGCCGGTGGGGATGGCGATCATCATGGTCGTGGCCCCGAACACCGAGTCCGCGATGGGCCCCAGGCCCGAAGCGAACATGTGGTGCGCCCATACGCCCCAGCCCATGAACCCGATCAAGGCGCCGGAATACACCACCACCGCATACCCGAAGAGCGGCTTCCGCTAAAACGTGGGCAGCACCTCGGACACGATGCCCATGGCCGGCAGGATGAGGATGTACACCTCGGGGTGACCGAACAGCCAGAACAGGTGCTGCCATAAGAGCAGGCTTCCGCCGGCGGCCACCGAGTAGAACGTGGTGCCGAAGAAGCGGTCGAACATCAGGAACACGAGGCCCACCGTGATGACCGGGAAGGCCGTCACCACGATGATCTGCGTGATCAGGGTCATCCAGGTGAACACCGGCAGCCGCATCATGCGCATGCCGGGCGCCCGCAGGTTGACGATGGTGACGATGAAGTTGAACCCGGCCGCCACACCAGGAAGCTGGCATTGAGGAACAGCCCGCCCAGCAGGAACACCCAGTAGCTGAATGCGTTGAGGCGCGGGAACGCCACGTCGCGGGCGCCGATCTGCAGCGGCACGATGTAGTTGAAGAACGCGGCCGACATCGGCATGATCGCCAAGAACACCATCGTCGTGCCGTGCATGGTGAACAGCTGGTTGAAGGCCTCGGCGCTCACCAGCGTATTGTCCGCCCGGGCGAGCTGGAGCCGGATGAGGAGCGCCTCCAGGCCCCCGATCAGGAAGAAGACGAACGCCGAGACGCCATAGAGGATCCCGATGCGTTTGTGATCTGTGGTGGTGATCCAGCTCCACAGGCCTGACCGGCCGGCGGCGTGCGTGGCGTGGGCTTCAGCGGTCGCCATCGCCAGTCCTATCGCAAGCTCTGGAGGTACGCCACCAGGGCGGCGATCTCCGACTCGTCCAGTCCCACGTTGGGCATCTTGCTCCCGGGCTTCGCGGTGATCGGGTCCCGCAGCCAACGGGCCAGACCCTCCGCGGTGTTGGGAATCATGTCGCCCGCGATCCTCGACCGGCTGCCGAGGTGCGTGAGGTTGGGCCCCATTAACCCGCCCGAAACCCCCTGAATGGCGTGGCAGATGATGCACGTGTTGCTGGCCGGGTCACGAATCCGGCGGTACGCTTCCAGTCCCTCGCGCGCGGCGGGCGAGAGCGAGTCCGGCGGAAGCGGTGCCTGCTGCTGGGCCGCGATCCACGCCTCGAACGCCGCCGAGTCCTCGACCACCACCTGGAGGCCCATGTTGGCGTGGGATTCGCCGCAGAACTCAGCGCACTGGCCCAGGAAGACACCCACCGAGTCCGGGGTGAAGCGGAGGCGATTGGTCCGGCCCTGGATCACGTCGCGCTTGCCGCCCAGCCGCGGCGCCCAGAAGCTGTGGATCACGTCGGCCGACGTCATGCTGAGCACGACCGGTCGCCCCACCGGCACGTGGAGCTCGTTGGCCGTCACCACGCCGGACTCGGCGTAGCGGTACTCCCACCACCACTGGTGCCCGATGACCGACACCTCCAACGCGCCGGCCGGGGCCGGGCCGTCGGTGCGGAGAATGGTCTGAATCGTGGGGACCGCCACCATGATCAGGATCACCGCCGGCGCCAGGGTCCAGGAGATCTCGAGCAGCGTGTGGCCATGCACCCGGGCCGGCGGCGGCTGGCCCGGACGCGCCCGATACCGGATGGCAACGTAGATCAGCAGGCTCTCGACGACGACGAACACGCCCCCCGCGAGCCACAGGATGAGCCGGAAGAGGCGATCGATCTCAAAGCCGAGATCGCCGGCGGGATGCAGCGTCGATTGGGGGAATGGACCGCCGCAGGCGGTTGTCGCAAACAGGGCGCCCACGGCGAGCGCCGCCAGGATGTACCGGTGAGGCAACTCCCTAACCCGAGTTAGTGGATCGGTTTGGAACCGCGGAGCCGAAGGCCCCGCGGAGGGTGCTACGATGGTAGCCGGACGGTCCGCGCGGGTCAATGCATCGTGAGGTATTTGTGAAAAGGAAAGGTGGTGGGTTTCGTCGGGATTTTTAGCGGCGCGCACCTGCCTATCTTCAGTCATCCGCAGCGGAGAGACATTGGATGACCAGCCCCAAAATCAGCTATGGACTCAAAGTGGACGTCCCGTTGCCCTACGAGCGCGCCGTGGAGCGCGCGCGCGAGGAGCTGGGCAAGGAAGGGTTCGGCGTGCTCACCGAGATTGACGTCAAGGCGACGCTCAAGAAGAAGCTCGACGTGGAGTTCCGGCCCTACGTCATCCTGGGCGCCTGCAACCCACCGCTGGCCCACAAGGCGCTGTCGGCCGAGCGAGATATCGGCCTCTTGCTGCCGTGCAACGTGATCGTGTACGCCGCGGATGCGCCCGGCAGCAGCGTAGTCGCCGCGCTCGATCCCGTGACGCAGCTCGGCCTCGCCGGGCGGAACGATCTCCTGCCGGTGGCGCAGGACGTGCGGACTCGCATGGAACGGGTGCTCCAGGGAGTCGCTCGGGTCGCTTGACGCCGGCTTGACGAGCCGGCGGCATAGTCCGCGCCGTACCCTCCAGCGGAGCTACGGACATGGCGGGATCGATACGGCTGCGGAGGTCTCTGGCCACGGCGTTCTTGGGCAGCGCGCTGGTAGGTCTCGGTTTCCGCCCGGCCAACAGCCAGGTGACCGCCGCGGACACCGCGGCGGTGCTGCTCAACACGGCGCAGCGCATGCACCAGGATGACGACCGGCCCCTGGCGCAGGCGATCCTCCGGCTGATCATCCGAACCTACCCCGGTAGCCCCGCCGCGGCGGATGCCCGAGCCCGCCTGGCCGAATGGCGCCGCGCCGCCGACGCGACCAGCGGCCGCGTGGAGCTGATTGTCTGGGGCACAACCTACGGCGCCTGGATGGGCATCGCGCTCCCTCTCGCCGCGGGGGCCGAGACACCCGAGCCCTACGGCGCCGGACTCCTGCTGGGCACACCGGTGGGCTTTTTCGGCGCGCGCGCCTACGGGCAGGCTTTCCCGATCAGCCTGGGCCAGGCCAGAGTCATTCGCTTCGCCAGCATGTGGGGCAGTTGGCAGGGCGTAGGATGGCAGCAGGCGCTCAACCTCGGCAACCCCACCCAGAGGTATTGCGATCCATATTACGGGGGTGGCTGTTATGAGTACCCAGTCGAGTCCGACCTCGCGCCGGTCACGTTCTCGCTCGTGGGGAGCCTGGTGGGCCTGGGCACGGGGATCGCGCTGGCCCAGTCGGTGAACATCTCCCCCGGGACGGCGGCCATGGTGGAGTTCAGCGGGTACTGGGCGACGTGGTACGGGGCCGCGACCGGTGTGCTGTTCGACTGGGAGGGCGACGGCCTGCTTTCCTGGATTCTCCTCACCGGCGACGCGGGTGTGCTGGCGGCCTCCTTGATCGCTCCCAAGCTGGACCTGAGCGTGGGGCGTGCCCGGCTGATCAGCATCACCGGGCTCGCCGGCCTGGTGGCTGGTCTGGGGCTCGACCTGATCATGAGCGTCGAGAACGAGAAGGTCGCCATCGCCATCCCGATGGTGACCAGCTTCGCCGGCTTAGGACTCGGGGCGAGCTGGACCCGGAACTATGACGCCCGTGACCGCGACGATCTCCCGGGAGGAAACGCCTTGCTCCAGGTGCGGGACGGGCGCCCGCGGCTCGGCGTACCCACGCCGCTCCCGGCGGCACTGCCCACGAGCTTCGACGGATCGCGTGTGCGGCACACGCCGGGCGTAAAGCTCACCCTGGTGCAGGCGACGTTTTGAGGCGCTACGCCGTGTTCGGCGTGATGATCGCCTTGGTTACACGGAGCCGTTCCACGTCGTCCAGCGCCCGGTTCGCGCCGCCCAAGCCGTAACGGGCCCCGATCACCCGCGCGAAGGGCAGCCGCGCGTGGTGCCGGGCCAGGAGCGTGCGC
>JACPAP010000084.1 GCA_016180765.1 Gemmatimonadota bacterium | reverse complement strand
CGCCTCGACGATATGGTGCATGTGATCGAGCGGCACGCCCAAGGAGGCCGCCAGCGGAGCCACCTCGTCGTGCCCCCGGGGAAGAAACTCGTGCAGCGGAGGATCCAGCAGCCGGATGGTCACCGGCAGGCCGTCCATCTCCCGGAAGATCCCCACGAAATCCTCGCGCTGCATCGGCTCGATCTTGGCGAGCGCGCGCTGCCGGCCTTCGTGATCGCGCGCCACGATCATTTCCCGGACCGCCTGAATGCGGTCGCCCTCGAAGAACATGTGCTCCGTGCGGCACAGCCCGATGCCTTCCGCGCCGAAGGCGCGGGCCCGCCGGGCGTCCGCCGGGGTGTCCGCGTTGGCGCGCACGCGGAGCCGGCGCAACTGGTCCGCCCAGGACATGAGGGTGCCGAACTCCCCGCCCAGCTGCGGCTCCACCAGCCGGGCGCGACCCAGGATCACGCGGCCGGTCGATCCGTCCACCGTGAGCCAGTCGCCGGCCCGCACCGCGCGCCGGTTCGCGTGGAGCACCTGGGCCGCCTCGTCGATCTCCAGTTCCTTGGCCCCCGCCACGCAGCACTTACCCATACCCCGCGCCACCACGGCGGCGTGACTGGTCATGCCGCCGCGGGCCGTCAGGATGGCCTGGGCCGCCACCATGCCGTGAAAGTCGTCCGCGCTGGTCTCGCGTCGCACCAGGATGACCGGCTCGCCCTTGGCGGCGTGTTCCACGGCCGCCTCCGCGTCGAACACGACTTGCCCCACCGCCGCGCCCGGTGATGCCGGCAACCCGCTGGTCAAGAGCTCCAGCTCGGTGGCGGGGTCCACCATGGGGTGGAGCAACTGGTCGATCTGGTCCGGCTCCACGCGGCGCACCGCCTCCCGAAGGTCGATCAACCCTTCGGCCACCATGTCCACCGCGATCCGCACCGCGGCCTGCGCCGTGCGCTTGCCGGTGCGGGTCTGCAACAGGTAGAAGTGGTCACCCTCGACGGTGAACTCGACGTCCTGCATGTCGCGGAAATGGCGTTCCAGGGTTTCGCCGGCGCGCCGGAGCTCGCCGTAGGCGCGCGGAAGCCGCTGCTGCATGAGGGCCACCGGCTCCGGGTCCCGAATACCCGATACGACGTCCTCGCCCTGGGCATTGGTGAGGAACTCGCCGAACAGGCCGGGGACACCGGTCGAGGGATTCCGGGTGAAGGCCACGCCCGTAGCGCAGTGGTCGCCCAGGTTGCCGTAGACCATGGCCATGACGTTGACCGCGGTCCCCAGATCGTCAGGGATCTTGTGCACCCGCCGGTAGTCCACGGCGCGCTTGGTCTGCCAGCTCTTGAAGACGGCCTCGATGGCGCCCCACAGCTGGTGCCAGGGGTCGTCGGGAAAGTGGCAACCGCTCTCTCGCCGGACGATGTCCTTGAACGTCGCCACCAGCTGGCGGAGGTCCTCGGCCGAGAGGTCGATGTCCCGGACCGCCCCGCGGCGGGCTTTGAGCTCGGTCAGCGCCGCATCGAACGGATCCCGCCCGCCCGTGCCTTTGATTCCGAAGACCACGTCTCCGTACATCTGCACCAGGCGACGGTAGGAGTCGTAGGCGAACCGGGCGTTGCCCGAGCGGCGGGCCAGCGTATCCGCGGTGGCATCGTTGAGGCCGAGGTTGAGGATGGTGTCCATCATCCCGGGCATGGACATCTTCGCGCCGGACCGCACCGACAAAAGCAACGGCGGATCCCCTCCGCCGAACCGTTTGCCCGTAATCGCCTCCACCCGCCGCAGGGCGGCCTCCACGTCGTGGCGCAGGTCTTCCGGAAAGCGACCTTCGGTGAGGTAGCGGATGCACAGCGTGGCGGAGAGCGTGAACCCGGGAGGGACGGGGATACCCAGATTGGTCATTTCGGCGAGGTTGGCGCCTTTGCCGCCGAGCACGTCCTTCATGTCCGCCCGGCCGTCGGCGTGACCGTCGCCGAAGAAATACACGTTGGGCATGGTCTATTGTGGGTGGGAGGCGACCGCCAGCGCCGGCTCCCGCGTATCGCCGGCCGTATCCGAGGTGGTGGTGGGATAGTGCCCGGAGAAACAAGCGTCGCAGAACCGGTTGGGGTCTCCGCCCACCGCGCGACGCATGCCTGCGATCGAGAGGTATCCCAGCGTCTCCACATCCAGGTGGCGGCGAATCGCCTCCTGGTCGTGGGTGGCGGCGATCAGCTCCGCCCGCGTGGGGGTGTCAATACCGGGTTGAACTTGATGCGTACTTTGGCGTCCCGGGCTCCCTGCCCGGGGTTGATGAACGTCCGGCCCACGTAGTGGTTGCGGATCAGCCCGTGCTCCAGCTTGAGGCCGCTGGTTTCCGCAAAGCCCAGCGCCATGGCATTGGAGGAATCCGGCACCGAGAAAACGCAGTCCCCGCCGGGCGCGGGATGTTCGCGCGCCAGCTCACGGCCCAGGGCGCGCCGCACGCGGTCCACCGACTCACCAAAGACGACGCTGTCGGGACGCGAGAAGTAGATCAGCTCGAACACGCAGCGGCGCGATTCCTTGCGCGGCAGCCGCGGCAGGTCCACGATCCGACCGTCCTCGATCTTGAGCCATTCACCGGGCTGGAGCTCGCGCACCAGGGGCGCGCCCAGGCTGTCCAGGGCGCAGGTTTCCGACGCCGCGACGTAGCCGCCGCGGAGCGCGCCCAGCGCCAACGGGCGAAAGCCCCGCGGGTCCACGATGGCGTACACGGTGCGCCCGATGGTGAGCAGCAGCGTATAGGCGCCTTCCACCCGTTCCAGCGCGTCCAGGATCTGATCCTCCGGTTCCCGGGCCTCGGACCGGGCGATCAAGTGCACCAGCACCTCGGAATCCGAGGAGGACCGGAAGATCGAGCCCTTGCGGACCAGATCGTCCCGCAATTCGCGCGCGTTGGTGAGGTTGCCGTTGTGCGCCAGGGCGAGCGGCCCGCCGTGGTAGTTCACCAACCCCGGCTGAGCGTTGGCCAGGACGGAGCTGCCGGTGGTCGAGTAGCGGGTGTGGCCTACCGCCACGTCGCCGGGCAGCTGCTGGAGCACACTGGGCGGGAACACCTCCTGGACCAACCCCATGCCCCGATGCCCGTGCACCCGGCCGGAGGGATCCAGCGCCACGATGCCGCCCGACTCCTGCCCGCGATGCTGCAGCGCGTACAAGCCCAGGTACACCAGCTCCGCGGCGTTGGCTACTCCGGCCACCCCACAGATCCCACACATAACTAGTCGGCGGCCTCCTGAGCCTGAATGGTGCTCATGCGTCGCGGAATCGCGTCGTCGTAGGTCCGCCGCAGGTCCTCGACCGACCACGACACCTCGGTCTCCCGCAACCGCAGCCGTAATCTACCACCGGGCGCTCCGACCGTCCCGATAACAGCCGCCGGCACGTCGTGCTCGCGGGCCAGCGTCAGCACGGCGGCTTCACGCTGGGGCGGCACGCTGAGCAGTGCGCGCCCCTTGAGGTCCACCTCCGCGCCCAGCACGCGCTCCGCATAGGGCGGCCCAAAGCAAGACTCCGCCAGCGCCACCGCGAGGCCCCCCTCGCTCAGGTCGTGGGCGCTGGCGATCAGCGAGCCGCGGCTCAAGGCCACCAGCAGCGACACCAGGCGGCGCTCCGCGGCTAAGTCCACGGGCGGCGGGGGACCGCCCACGCAACCGAGGAGGTGAGCCCAGTAGGCCGAGCCTCCCAGGTGACCGCGCGTGGTCCCCAGCACCATGATCCGGTGGCCGGGCTGCGTGAACCAGGCGCGCGACGCGCGCCGCACGTCGTCCAGCAGGCCCACCATCCCGATCACCGGCGTGGGATCGACGGCGCCCTGAGGGCTCTCATTGTAGAACGAGACGTTACCGCCGGTCACCGGCGTTCCGAGCGCGCGGCAGGCCTCCGCGACCCCGCGGCACACCTCCCGGAATTGGAAGAACACTTCGGGCCGCTCCGGGCTTCCGAAGTTGAGACAGTTGGTGATTCCGATGGGCTCGGCCCCTGTCACGGCCACGTTGCGGGCCGCCTCCGCCACGGCCGCCTTGCCGCCCTCGAACGGGTCCAGCAGCACGTAGCGAGCGTTGCAGTCCGTGGCCAGCGCCAGCGCGGCGTGGGTGTCGCCGACCCGGACCAGCGCGGCGTCCCCGCCGGGACCGATCACGGTCGAGGTCTGGACCGTGGAGTCGTACTGCTGGTAGACCCAGCGCTTCGACGCCATGGAGGGTTCAGCCAACAGTTGCCGTAGCGCGTCTACCGGCGGGGGGTCCGCCCGCGTGGGGGCCGGGCTGGCCGACCGCCGGGCGCGCGCGGCCGCGGATTCCTCGGCAGCCGGCGTGTAGACCGGGCAGTCCTCGACCAGCTGGGTGCCGGGGATCTCCGCCACCACGCGCGGGCCGTGATGCACGCGGTAGAAGCCGTCGTCCGTGACGCGGCCGATCGGCGTGGCTGCCAGCTCCCACCGCGCGGCGATGGCCTGGACCTGAGGCACCCGGTCGTGCCGCGCGACCACCAGCATGCGTTCTTGCGACTCCGACAACAGAATCTCGTACGGCGTCATGCCCGGCTCCCGGGTGGGCACCAGCGCCACGTCGATCTCCACCCCCACGCCGCCCTTGGCGGCCATCTCGGCGGACGATGAGGTGAGCCCGGCCGCTCCCATGTCCTGGATCGCGACGATGTGGCCGGACCCGATCAGCTCGAGGCTCGCTTCCAGCAGCAGCTTCTCGGTGAACGGATCGCCCACCTGCACCTGGGGACGCCGAGCCTCACTCTTCTCGGTGAGCTCCTCAGACGCGAACGACGCGCCATGAATGCCGTCCCGCCCGGTCCTGGAGCCCACGGCGAGCAGCACGTTGCCGACGCCCGAGGCCACCGCCCGCATCAGCTGCTCCTCCCGGAGCAATCCCACGCACATGGCGTTCACCAGCGGGTTGCCGCCGTAGGACACGGCGAAGTCTACCTCGCCGCCCACGGTGGGAATACCGACGCAATTGCCGTAATCGCCGATGCCGCGCACCACACCCGCGAACAGATACCGGTTGCGAGGAAGGTCGAGGGGGCCGAAGCGCAGACTGTTGAGGAGGGCGATGGGGCGCGCCCCCATGGTGAAGACGTCCCGCAGGATCCCGCCCACCCCGGTGGCGGCGCCCTGGTAGGGTTCGACCGCGGACGGGTGATTGTGCGACTCGATCTTGAAGGCGACGGCCCAGCCGTCCAGGAGTCGGAGGACGCCGGCGTTCTCGCCGGGCCCCTGCAGCACCCTGGGGCCCTCGCTGGGAAACTGCCGGAGCACGGGCCGGGAGTGCTTGTACGCGCAGTGCTCGCTCCAGAGCGCCGAGAAGATGCCCAGCTCGGTGAACGTGGGCGTTCGGCCGAGCATGGCCTGAATCCTCCGGTATTCTTCCTGGTTGAGCCCGTGCTCGGCGACCAGGGCCGGGGTCACGGGCGGATCGCCCGGAAAGGGCTCAGCCCTTGTCGGGCTCATGCGGTGCGGCGGTGGTTCCCGAGATGCGCATGCCGCGCACCAGCGCGGCGAACAGCCCGCCGATGCCGCGCTGGCCCTCGGCCTTGATCAGTTGCTCCGCCTCGCCCGCGTCAAACCACACGCCCAGGCATTCGGGGCACGTGTCGATCTGGATCCCGCTGCGGTTCTCGGTCACGAGATTGGCGCCGCACTTGGGGCACTTCATGAAGTGGCTGCGGCGCTCCGCGTCCCGGGCGGCCCGCTCGGCTGCCTCGCGCCGGGCCTTGAGGATCTCGGCCTCGCGCTTGACGAAGTACTCTTCTTCCGCCTGGCGACGGGGGCCGGTCATATCACACCTCGCCGTCCTCGGGCGGCACCCGGACGCCGCTCGGTGGGGTCATTTGGCCCTGCCGCTCCGGTGGGGACGAGGAGGTCCCGGCGTAGGTGTGGCCGACGCCTCGGACAATGGCGTCCACGACCTGATCGTTCTCGAGGAAGACCACGTCGAACGTCCCGCAGGACACCTCACAGCCGTTGCGGAAGTACAGATCGGTCCGTGCGTTCGCCGTCCGTTCCGCCACCGGAATGCCCCAAACGGCGATGACCTGGTCTCGGGTCATGCCGGGGGCCACGGTCCCGGTGTCGATCGGCGTCCAGGGCTCATCGACCAGAGCGGCCTGGGTTCGAGGCGTCACGCGCGGCGGGGCCGGGGGCGGCGGCCGGGTGGCGTCCGGAGCCGGAGCCGCGGCCACCTGTGCTGCGGTGTCGGCGGGCGGCGGCGCCTGCTTCTTGCTCAAGAATGGGATCTTATCGCACCCGGCGACTCCCACCACCAGCGCCGACAGGGCCATCATGGAGGGCCATTTCATCACTCGCCTCCTCGGGAAAAAGCCACGCTTTGCACCAACGATCGAAACACCAGCGCACCGTCTGCGGACCCCAGCACCGGGTCGGCGACGCGCTCCGGGTGGGGCATGATGCCGACCACGTTGCGGGCCGGGTTGGTGACGCCGGCCACGTCATGGACCGATCCGTTCGGGTTGTCCAGGTAGCGCAACACGATGCGTCCTTCCTCTTCCAGGACCCGCAGTTCGTCGGCGGGAGCCACGTACCGTCCTTCCCCGTGCGCCACCGGCACCTCAAAGATAGCGCCGGGCGGGTAGGCGCCGGTGAAGGGCGTATCGGTCGCCTCGACCCGGACCCGGACCGGGCGGGAGACGAAGGCGAGACCGGCGTTGCGCATGAGCGCGCCGGGGAGTAACCCCGCCTCGCACAGGATCTGGAAGCCGTTGCAGATGCCCAGCACCGGACCGCCCTGCTCGGCGTGCTCCCGCACGGCCGCCATCACGGGGCAGAAGCGCGCGATGGCCCCGGCGCGGAGGTAGTCCCCGTAGGCGAACCCGCCCGGGAGGATGACGGCGTCGGCCCCCCGCAGGGTGGCGTCGCGGTGCCAGACGTAATAGGCCTCGGTCCCGGCGCGCTCCGCGGCGCCCAGGGTATCG
>JACPAP010000083.1 GCA_016180765.1 Gemmatimonadota bacterium | reverse complement strand
AAGAACCCGCTGTCCGGGTGGTACGCGGCGGCGAGCAAGGCCCGGCGGCGCCGTTCGGCCAGGAGCACGAATCGCTCGGCGGTCTCCGCGTCACCCGGCTCCCCGCGGAACCTGCGCAGCGCCGCGATGGTCCGCTCGGCGTGATACAGGAGGCTGTTAAGGTCCACCGGAACCAGGTCCGTGGTCTCCAGCGTCCGCAAATCCCGTGGGTCCCGCATCCAGCGGCTGGAGAAATCCCAACCGCTCTCCGCCGATGCGCGGACGTTGCGATAAAACGCCTCGCGCTGGGCGTCAGGCAGTGTTCGGCCGATTTCGTAATCCGGACGAAAAGACTCAGGCCGCGGATCGGCGGAATCATCCCAGTAGCGGTTGAGGACGGACCCATCGCGTAGCCTCACGACGCGCCGATGTCCCTCACCCGGCGCCAGCCGCTCCGCTCCATCCATCCAGAACGCGTGCTCCGCCTCCAGCGCGTCGAGGTACGGCAGCGCCTGCGTGGTATCCGTTGCGCCTGCGTACAGCCCTACCATGGCGGCGAAGTACGGCGGCTGGCTGCGGCTCAGATAGTAGGTGCGATTGCCGTTGGGGATGTGCCCGACCCTCCGAACGAGGTAGGCGAAGTTGTCGAGCATGCTGCGCACTAGGTCGCCGCGGTCGCTTTCAATGAGCCCGAGCATGGTGAAGTACGAATCCCAGTAATACACCTCGCGGAAGCGCCCGCCTGGGACGACGTACGGGTTGGGAAGCGGGATCAACGAGGAGTGCGCATCCGGTGTGTCGGCCGCGCGGGTAAGCACCGGCCAGAGTGCCTGGATGTGCGCTTCCATGGTGCGCGACGGATCCGCGCGGAAGTCGGCCCCTACCGCGCGGGGCACCCGGAAATACTGCTCCAAGAACGCCGCCAGGCTGAACCCCGCGGCGCTCTGCGCGGCGGCGTACCGTGCGGCGATTTCCGCCGGAGCCACGAGGGGCTGAGCGTCCACGAAGGTCTTGGAGTCCGGGAACCGCCCCGAGAGCTGAACCGCCGGGAACAGGGGCCCGAGATCGCGCGCGGGCTGGTAGAGGGCGGCCGCCGCAGTCCGCTGGACGGCGACGGCGTCCCTGCCGGGTTCGCCGGTCCGGCATCCCGGGGCCAGGGCGAGCGCCGCAGCGAGCCCGATGACGGGCGCCGGGAGACGCGGAATAAGGCGAATCACCGGCCGGCGCTCAGCAGGGTTGTGCCGAGGACCCAGCGTGCTGACGTGACCAAAAGCGAGTATATTGTTAATGATGGGCTTCCTCTCACGGTGTGCCCTTCTGCCTTTCGGGTTGCTGATAGGATTCGGTTCCGGGTGCGCCCGTGTGACCAGCACCAGCCAAGGCGAGGTCGAAGAGGCCCCCCAAGACACCGTGCCGCGCGGGCAGACGATTACGGGAGAAGAGGTCCGGCGACTGGCCCCCGGCCAAGCCATCGAAGAAGTCTTGATGGGGCGATTCCCGGGGGTCTGGGTGACGCGCACGGCCAACGGGGGTGTGTCCGTTCGGATCCGAGGCGCGGCTTCGTTCTACGCCTCCAGCGAACCGCTGTACGTCATTGACGGCATCCCGATCCAGGCGGGCCCAGGCGGGAGCCTGAGCGGGATCAGTCCCTACGACATCGAATCCGTCAAAGTGCTGAAGGACCCCGCCGAGACGGCGTTGTACGGGATCCGGGGCGCCAACGGGGTCATCGTCATCACGACCAAGCGACCCGGAAGCTGATCCTCCGGCGGCGCTCAGCGGAATATGATCCACAGCACCCCGATCGCGCCCGCGAGCACGAGGGAGAGCATGACGTTGGTGCGCCGCGCGCCCGGGGCCAGCGCCGCCGCGGCGCCACCGGCTCCCCGGTAGGTGAGCGTCGCGATCCGTTCGGGCGCGGGAGGCGCCGTCACCAGGCTCACGCCCACGAGCATCACGGTGGAGACCACGAACAGGAGCACGGCGAAGTGCAAGAAATTGATCTCCGCGATCCACGCCCACACCGACCCAGGAGCCAGCCCGGACCGCGCCAGCTCCAGCACCAGGCGCAGCGCGCCCAGCACGAACCCCGTGCAGAGTGAGGCCATCGCGCCGGTTCCGTTGAGCCGCGGCAGGAACAGACCGAGCAGGAAGCAGGCCGCGATCGGGGGCGCGATGTACGCCTGCACGCTCTGGAGATAGATGTAGAGCTGCGGCGAGATGTACTTCATGAAGGGGATCCACAGGAGCCCGAGCACCACCAGTACGCCGGTCGTGAGACGCCCGACCGTCACGAGCTGCCGCTCGCTCGCTTGGGGCCGGAGCTTCCGATACACGTCCCACGTGAGCAGCGTGGAACACGAGTTGAACACCGAGGCGAGGGAACTCATCAGCGCGGCGAGCATCCCGGCGAGTACCAGGCCCTTGAGCCCGATGGGCAGCAGCCGAGTGACCAGCGCGGGGTACGCCTGGTCGGCGGCGCCGCCGCGAATGTCGTCGTACAGCGCCGCCGCGATCACGCCCGGCAGGACGAAGATGAAGACCGGGAGGATCTTGAGAAAGGCGGCACCGATCGTGCCGCGCTGGGCTTCGGCCAGGTTCCGCGCCGCGAGCACCCGCTGCACGATGTATTGATCGGTGCACCAGTACCAGACGCCCAGGATCGGGGCGCCGAACACGATCCCGGTCCAGGGGAACTGGGGGTGACTCGCGGGCTTCCAGATGGAGAAGAAGTCCGCGGGCACCCGCGCCTCGAGGCCGGTCCAGCCGCCCACGGCCACCAGGCCGGCGAGCACCAGCGCCCCGGACCCGAGAATGAGCACGAAGGTCTGCATGAGCTCCGTGTAGATCACCGCGCGCAGGCCGCCCGCCACCGTGTACAGGCCGGTGGCGATCACCAGAACCGTGGCACCGGTCCAGATGTCGAAGCCGGTGACGGCCTTCACCACGATGGCGCCGGCGAACAGGGTCACGCTGATCTTGGTGAGCACGTAGGAGATCACGGACACGCTCGTGAGATACCACCGCGCAGCGGCGTTGTCACGCCGCCCCAGGAACTCGGGCATGGTGTACACGCCGCTCCGCAGATAACACGGCGCGAACACCCATCCCCGGAGCAGCAGGATCAGGGACGCCCACCACTCGAAGTGGCCCACCGCGAGCCCGCTGGCCGCGCCGGTGCCCGCGAGCCCCACCAGGTGCTCGCTGCCAATGTTCGAGGCGAACAGGCTCCCGGCAACCGCCAGCCAGCCCACATCGCGGCTCGCCAGGAAGTAGTCGGCGCTTTCGACCTTCTTGCGCCGCGCCGCCCAGTAGCCGATCCCGAGCAGCACCAACAAATAGGCGAGCAGGACCAGGATGTCGACGACGTGGAGTTGGGTCATGGCATCTGGGGGTTGAGGAGATATTGAACGGCGAGGTCGGTCAAGCTCCACAGTTGCACGTCCGAGCTGGTGCCGTAGCGGGACGGCACCAGTCGTCCGCTCTGAACCCGGTAGCTCCACAGCTCCGCGTGGCCC
>JACPAP010000082.1:3575-10606 GCA_016180765.1 Gemmatimonadota bacterium | reverse complement strand
GAGAGGGGTTTGCCGGTGACCACGGCGGGAGAGTAGCCGGCGCGGGCGGAATACTCGTCCAACAACCAGGCCATGACCTGAGCGTTGGTGCCCATGTCCGGGGCGGGGATGTCCCGGTAGGGTCCCAGCACGATCGAGATTCGGCGGGTGAGGCTGCGGGTCACGGCCTCCAGCTCGCGCGGCGACAGCTTGCGCGGGTCGCACTGCACGCCACCCTTGGCGCCCCCGAACGGAATGTCCGCCAGCGCGGTCTTCCACGTCATGGTGGTAGCGAGGCCGATCACCTCTTCTTCGTCCGCCTCGGGGTGAAAGCGGATGCCGCCCTTGCAGGGACCGCGCGCGCCGTTGTGTTGCACGCGGTAACCGCGGAACAGCTCGAACGAGCCGTCGTCCTTGCGGAATGGGACCTCCACGGCCATCGAGCGGAAGGGCATGCGCAAGAGCCGCCGCATGTACGGCTCCAGGCCCAGCAAGTCGGCGGCCGTGTCGAACTGGGACTTGGCAATGGCGCCGGTCTTCATCGCACTGGCGCCCGCGGCGGCACTCATACCGGAGGCTCCCGGGGAAGGGGTCGAGAGAATCTCCGTGCCGCGCCGAACCTGGCAAGGGGCGGTGTCAGGAACCGGGGGGCGGGGGCCGCAACGCGACGGTATATTCTGCGCTATGAACGACCTGAATGCGTTTGTCCAGCCACAGCGTGAGCGGATCCTGAACGAGTTGTTCACGCTCCTCAAGATCCCGAGCATCTCCACCGATCCCAGCCACAACGCCGACTGCCGCCGCGCGGCGCATTGGGCGGCCGATCATCTCAAGGCCCTGGGGTGCCCCCGGGTAGAGCTGTTGGCCAGCGAAACGCACCCCGTGGTGTGGGCCGAGGGCCCCGACGCCCCGGGGAAGCCCACGGTGCTGGTGTACGGGCACTACGACGTCCAGCCGGCGGACCCGTTAGACCTCTGGGACTCGCCGCCGTTCGAGCCCACCGTGCGGGACGGCAACCTCTACGCCCGCGGCGCCACCGACGATAAGGGGCAGGTGTTCTCGGTCATCAAGGCCTTCGAGGCCGTGAGTCGCGGCGGTCGCCCGCCGATCAACGCGCGGTTCCTGATCGAAGGGCAGGAAGAGTCGGGCAGCAAGGTGCTGTTCGACTTGCTGGAGCGGGAGCCGGAGCGGGTGAACGCCGACGCCGTGCTGGTCTCGGACATGCCCTACTTCGCGCCCGGGTGGCCCTCGGTGGAGGCCGGCCTCCGCGGGTTGTGCGCGGCGGAGATCACCGTCCGGGTGCTCAAAGGCGACCTGCACTCGGGGCTCTACGGCGGGGCGGCGCCGAACGCCCACGAGACGCTGGTTCACCTGCTCGCGAAGCTCAAGACACCGGACGGCAAGATCCACATCCCCGGCGTATACCAGGCGGTGAAACGGCCCAGCGCGGCGGAGCGTGCGGCCTGGAAGAAGCTGCCGTTCAACGAACGCGCCTTCCAACGGGACGAAGTGGGGTCCAGAGCGCTCACCGGCCTCAAACCGTACTCCGTACTGGAGCGCATCTGGGCGCTGCCCACCTTCGAGATCCACGGGATCGTCGGCGGCTTCACCGGGCAAGGGACCAAGACGGTGATCCCCGCGGTGGCCACGGCCAAGGTCACGCTGCGCCTGGTCCCCAATCAGAAGACCGCGGTCGTGGCACGTCAGCTCTCGGCGGCGGTGAAGAAGCTCGCCCCCAAATGGGCGGATGTGTCCCTCAAGATCATGCACGGCGCCGATCCGGTGCTGGTGGACATCAGCGCGCCGCCGTTCAAGCTGATCGATCAGGCGTTCCGCGAAGTCGAAGGCCGGGGCGTGGTGCCCACCCGCTCCGGCGGCTCCATCCCGATCGTGCCCGCGTTGGGGAAGCGGGGCGCTCCGGTGGTGCTCGCGGGGATCGGTCTGCCGGACGACCGGCTCCACGCACCCAACGAGAAGATCGGTGTGGAGCAGGTGTTCAAAGGGATCCGGGTGTTCGGGCGGTTCTTCGAGCTGATGGGCGGGGCGTGAGGCGTGGGCCCCGTTGGGCCCCTTCGCGCGCTAGCAGTTCGCGCGCGCCGCAGACGAAGAGAATCCGCATGGCGCGCGCTTCACTGACGCGCGCTCCGGGGTCCAGCGGGACCCACGCGTCACGCCCCGCTTCTCACCGCCTCCAGCTCCACCATCTGGGCCTGCTGCCGGAACACCTCGCAGAACGCCAGCACCACCGCATCCAGCGCCCGTCCCCAGAGGTCCCGCGGGCTCCGCTCGCCCAGCTCTTTCTGGATGCTGGTCATGGCGACGTCGGGGATCCCGCAGGGGACGATCAAATCGAACAACGACAGATCCGTCATCACGTTCAACGCGAAGCCGTGCCAGGTGACCCACTGCTTCACATGGATCCCGATGCTGGCGATCTTGCGCCCGCCGGTCCATACCCCGGTGTAGCCGTCGCGGCGCTCCCCCGCGACCCCGAAGTCCCGGAGCGCCGCGATCAGGCATTCCTCCAGGGCGCGCAGGAACCAGTGTAGGTCCCTGCGATGTTGGGTGAGGTCGTAGATGGGGTAGCCCACCAGCTGGCCGGGACCGTGACAGGTGACGTCGCCTCCACGTTCGACTTCGAACAACTCCACCCCTTTGGCCGCGAGGAATTCCTTGGGTGCCACCAGGTGCTCGGCGTGGCTGCCGCGCCCCAGCGTGACGACCGGCGGGTGCTCCACCAACAGCAAGAGATCGTGGTCCAGCGATCGGTCAATCCGGCGCTGCGCCAGGTCCCGCTGGAGGGCCAGCGCTTCGCCGTAGGCCATGCGGCCGAGGCCGATGACGGCAAGCTCGGCGCTCACGTTACGCCGCCCGGTGGGCGTGCACGCCGGCGTACAGCGCGCCGGCCAGCAACACCGTCAGATACGCCAGCAGCCCGCCCCGGCCACCCATCCAATCGGCGGGGACGCCCAAGAGCGCCAGCATCAGCGCCCCGAAGACGGCCAGGGTGGCCGTGACGCCGCGCCGCCAGAGTCAGCGCCCCGAAGACGGCCAGGGTGGCCGTGACGCCGCGCCGCCAGAGCTCCTCGATCCCGCGGGAGAGCAGCCAGCCGGAGGCGGCCGCCACGACCAGGCCGAGGAACACGGCCGCGCTGAGAACCAGGGAACCCGGGTCCTGCGTCTCGGCGCCGCCGCCCTGCTGGACCGTGCGCAGCACCACGAGCCCACCGGTGATGACCGCCGCCCCGGCGGCGGCTCCCGTCGCCAGGCCGGCAAGGGCCCGGAGCACCGGGTCGCGGGCGGCCGGGGCCATCTAGAGGTGCAGGACCCGACCGAGGGAGTCGAGCGCCGCTTCCGCTACCGCCTCGGACAGCGTGGGATGCGCGTGCACGGTGAGCTCCACTTCTTCGACGGTGTACTCGTTCTCCCGCGCGACGGCCAGTTCGTGAATCATCTCACTGGCGTGTGACGCCACGATGTGCGCCCCCAGGATTTCCCCATACTTCTTGTCGCGGAGGATCTTCACGAATCCCTCGGTTTCATTGGACGCGCGAGCGCGTCCGCTCGCGGTGAGCGGGAACTTGCCGACCTGGTACTCGAGCTTCCGCTCTTGGCACTGATCCTCGGTCAACCCGATGCTGGCGACCTCCGGGTGGCAGTAGGTCACACTCGGCACGTTGTCGTAGCGGATGGGGTGCGGTTGCTTGCCCGCGATCAGCTCGGCTACGAAAATGCCCTCGCGGCTGCCCTTGTGCGCCAGCATCGGGGGCCCCGCGATGTCGCCGATGCAGTACACGCCGTCGGCGGTGGTCTTCAAGTTCTTGTCCACCTGCACGAAGCCGCGGTCGGTCAGTTTCACGCCGGCGGCTTCGAGGCCCAGGTTTTCCAGGTTCAGGGCCCGGCCGACGCCGACCAGCACCTGTTCGACCTCCAGCGTCCGGGCTTTGCCGTCCACCTCGATTTCCAGGGTCACCTTCTTGGGTGTGACCTTGGCGCCCGTCACCTTGGCACCTGCCAGCGGCTCGATCCCCCGTTTCTTGAAGCTGCGAGCGATGGCGGCCGATGCCTCCGCGTCCTCCAGCGGCAGGATTCGGGGCAAGATCTCGATCAGCGTCACCTGGGTGCCGAACGCGTTGAAGATGTCCGCGAACTCGCACCCCACGGCCCCGGCCCCGATGACGGCGAGGCTCTTGGGGGCCTGCTCCAGCAAGAGCGCCTCGTCCGAGGAAATGACCGACGTCTGGTTGAGCTCCAGGCCCGCCTGGGGGAGTCCCTTCACGCGAGTGCCGGTAGCCAGGACCACGGCCTTCGAAGCCGTCAGGCTCCTTTCCGGCCTGCACCTTCTTCCCGGGCAGCAGAGTCCCGGTCTCGCGGACCACGGTCACCTTGTGCTTCTTCATCAGGAACTCGACACCCGTGGAGTTCTGCTCGCTGACCTGGCGGGACCGTCGCATCGCGGTACCGAAGTCCAGCTTCACGCCCTCCACCGTGATGCCGAGCTCTTTGGCATCGTGCCGGATGAGGTTGGCAACGTAGGCGCTGTGGAGCAGGGCCTTACTGGGGATGCACCCGATGTTCACGCACACGCCGCCTAGCTTCTCGCGCTCGACGACTGCGGTGTTGAGCCCCAGTTGGGCGGCGCGGATGGCGCAGACGTAGCCGGCGGGGCCGCCGCCGAGAATGATGACGTCGAATTGATTAGCCATGTCTCACCACACCATCGCCAGCGGATTCTCCAACATCCGCCTGAGCGTTTGCAGGAACCTGGCCCCGGTGGCTCCGTCAATCACCCGGTGGTCGCAGCTCATGGTCATGCGCATCCGGCGCCGGACCGTCACCGTGCCGTGGTCCACGACCGGCTGCTGGGTGATGCCGCCCACCGCCACGATGCCCGCCTCCGGGGGGTTGATCACCGCGGTGAACTGGTGGATCCCCAGCATGCCCAGGTTGGAAACGGAAAACGTGCTGCCGGTGTACTCCTCGGGTTTGAGCTTGCGCTCGCGGGCCCGCTGGGAGAGGTCACGCGTCTCGAGCGCGATCTGTCTCAAGCTCTTGTGATCCGCGTGGCGGATCACCGGGGTGATCAGCCCCTGGTCCACCGCCACCGCCATTCCGATATGCACCTCGCGGAAGTACCGAATGAAGTCGCCCTGCCACCAGGCGTTGCACTCGCGATGCTGCTGGAGCGCCTGGGCCACGACTTTCACGATGATGTCGTTGAACGTGATCTTGGGCTCCTCGCCCAGCGCATTGAGCGCCTCCCGCGCGTCCCAGGCGCGTTCCATGTCGATCTCGACGGTGAGAAAGAAGTGCGGCACGGGGCCCAACGACTCGGCCAGCCGGCGGGCGATGGTCTTGCGAATCTGGGTGAGGGGGACGTCTTCGTAGCCGGCGGACGGCAGGGCCACGGCGGGCCCCGTTCCGGGCCGGAACGGGGCGGGCGCGGCGGCGCCGGCCGGCACGCGTTCCAGATCCCGCTTGATGATCCGCCCGCCGGGTCCCGAGCCCCGCACGACGGTGAGATCGACCCCGCGCTCCCGCGCGATTCGACGGGCGAGGGGAGATGCCTTCACCCTTACCCCTACCCCTCCCGCCCCGCCTTCGGGAAAGGGGAAAGGGGAAACGGGAAAGGTTGGCGTCGGGGCCGGCCTGGGTGCCGCCGACTCGCGCGCGGGCGCTTGGGCGGGGGCGGGCGCGACCCTTTCCCCTTTCCCTTTTCCCGTTTCCCCAAGCAGGGCGCTGATGTCTTCCTCGGCCGCCGCGATCACGGCGACGAGGCTGCCCACGGGAACGGTCGAGCCGGCCGGGACCAGCACCTTGCGCAAGACCCCGTCGCCCCTTGCCGGCAACTCCATCACCGCCTTGTCGGTCTCGACCTCGGCCAGCACGTCACCGGCGTCGACCGCGTCGCCCTCCTGCTTGAGCCACTTCACGAGGCGCCCTTCCTCCATGGTGGGGGAGAGCGCTGTCACGATGGGCGGGGCCGCCACGCGGAGGATCGGGGCATCCAGGTAGTGGAATGCCTCCTCGGCCAACCGGGCCGCGATATCGCCCCCTATCCCACCCGTCTTCGGCGCCTCGTGAACGACCATGGCGCGCCCGGTTTTCTCCACTGAGGCGAGGATCGTTGTCATGTCGAGCGGCTGAAGCGTGCGGAGGTCCACCACCTCAGCCGAGAGCTGGAGCTGCTCCGCCAGCTGATCGGCCGCCTTGAGCGCCGTCGCCACGGTCTTCGAGTGACAGACGACGGTGACGTCGCCCCCCTCGCGTTTCACGTCCGCCTGCCCCAGCGGTATGGTGTATTCGCCCTCGGGGACTTCGCCCTTGGTGTTGTACAGCATCTCGCCCTCGAGGAAGACCACCGGGTTGTCGTCCCGGATGGAAGTCTTGAGCAGTCCCTTGGCGTCGTAGGGCGTGGCGGGCGCCACCACCTTGAGGCCCGGCACGTGCGCGTAGAAGGACTCGAAGGCCTGGGAATGCTGCGCCCCGAGCTGGAGGGCGGCGCCCCCGGGGCCGCGGAACACGATGGGGACGGGAATCTGCCCGCCCGACATATACAGCATCTTGGCGGCGGAGTTGATCACCTCGTCGATCGCCAGCAGCGCGAAGTTCCAGGTCATGAACTCGATCACCGGCCTCAAGCCCACCATCGCCGCGCCGACGCCCAGGCCCGCAAACCCCAGCTCGGCGATGGGCGTGTCCACCACGCGCCGCTCGCCGAACGCCTCGAGCAGCCCCCGACTCACCTTGTACGCCCCCTGATAGACGCCGACTTCCTCACCCATCAGGAACACGTCCGGGTCGCGCTCCATTTCTTCGCGCAGCGCCTGGTTCAAGGCATCGCGGTAGGTCAGGACCGACATCCCGTCATTCCTTATAGACGTCGGTGTACAGCTCGGCCGGGTCGGGGTCGGGACTTTCCTCGGCGAAGGCCAGGGCATCCTCGACCTCCTCGTGCACTTGCTGATCCATGGCCTCGAACTCGACGTCCTCCAGCAGGCCGTCGTCACGCAACCGATGCCGCAGCCCGGCGATGGGGTCCTTCTTCTTCT
>JACPAP010000082.1:0-3521 GCA_016180765.1 Gemmatimonadota bacterium | reverse complement strand
CAGCTCTTCCTTGGTGCGGTAGTGGCCGTGGATCGGGTCGGCCATGGAATGCCCCATGTAGCGGTAGGTGCGGCCCTCGAGCAGGGTGGGGAGCTTGCCCTCCCGGCCCCGCTCGACCGCGCGCACCATGGCGTCGTACACGGCCAACACGTCCATGCCGTCCACCGTCTCGGAATCCATTTCGTGGGCGCAGGCGCGGTCGGCGATGTGGTAGACGGCGGAGGCCCGCTCCAGCGCGGTGCCCATTCCGTACCGGTTGTTCTCGCAGATGAAAATGACCGGCAGGGTCCAGAGCGCCGCCATGTTCAGCGTCTCGTGAAACGCGCCGATGTTGGCGGCCGCCTCGCCGAAGTAGCAGGCGGTCACCTGATCCGCGCCGCGGTACTTGGTGGCGAAGCCGGTGCCCGCCGCCAGGGGCAAGTGGGACCCCACGATCGCGTGGCCGCCCAGGAACCGCCGCGCGGCGTCGAACAGGTGCATCGAGCCGCCCTTGCCCTTGGAGCAGCCGGTGGCCTTCCCGAACAGCTCGGCCATGCAGGCGCGGGCGCTGATCCCCCGCACCAGCGCGTGCGCGTGCTCGCGGTAGCTGGTGAACAGGTAGTCGTCGTCCCGGAGGGCGGCCATCGTGCCGACCGCGACCGCCTCCTGCCCAATGTAGAGATGGCAGAAGCCCCCGATCTTCCCCGTCGCGTACGCCTCCCCGGCCTTCTCCTCGAACCGGCGGACCAACAGCATCTGCCGGAGCAGCCGGTGATAGAACTCCTGCCGGGCGGGGTCGAGTCTGGTGGCTGCGGCTGGCTGTGCCATGGGAACGCCTAGACCGCGGCTGCCTGCTGCGCCTGCTCCCACGCGTGGTAGGAGGACCGCACCAGCGGGCCGGCCTCCACGTGGCGGAAGCCCATCGCACGGCCGGCCACGCGCAACTGAGCGAATTCGTCCGGCGTGTAGAACCGGGCCACCGGCAAGTGGCCGGCGGAGGGACGGAGGTACTGACCCACCGTGAGGATCTCCACCTCGTGTGCGCGGAGGTCCTGCATGGCGCCGAGCAGCTCGTCCCACTCCTCTCCCAGGCCGCACATGAGGCCGGACTTGGTGACCTGATCCGGCGCCATCTCTTTGGCGCGCCGCAGCAGCCGCAAGGCCCGGGCGTAGCGACCGCCGGGTCGCGCCACCGGGTAGAGGCGTTCCACGGTTTCGAGGTTGTGATTCAGGATCTCGGGCTCGACGGCCACCACCAGCTCCAGCGCCTGATCGGAGCCCTTGAAATCGGGGATCAGGAGTTCCACCGAGGTGTCCGGCAGCCGCCGCCGGATCTCCACCACGCACTGCGCGAAGCTCTCGGCGCCTCCGGTGGGCAGATCGTCACGGTCCACGCTGGTGATCACCACGTGCTTGAGCCCCAGCGCCTCGACCGCCGCAGCCAGCCGCGCGGGCTCCTCGGGGTCGTACGGCGCGGGCCTGCCGTGGGCTACGGCGCAGTAGGCACAATTGCGAGTGCAGACGTCCCCCAAGATCATGAAGGTCGCGGCGCGATGCTCCCAGCATTCGCCCACGTTGGGGCAGTGGGCCTCCTCGCACACGGTATGGAGCTTGAGGTCGCGCATGAGGCGCTTGACCTCGACGTAGTTGGGGCCGCCCGGCGCCCGGACCTTAAGCCACGCCGGCTTGTGGGCCGCGGGCGCCCCGGCCGCCGGGCGCCCGCGCGTGAGCTGGACTAGTTCCATGGGGGAGCGAAACATAGCCCTGAGGGGTAGCCGAAACCAGCGGCGCCGGCGCCGGTTTCAACCGGTCGGTTGAACAACGCTGGCTACGGTTCGGTCCAGAACCGCGCGGGGCTCACCGGAGAGACGTTATGCTCCACCGGTTGGCCGCTGACCAACGCGGCAATGATCTGCCCCGTGATGGCGGCCAGGAGGATGCCGTTTCGGCCGTGCCCGGTGGCATACCACAGGTTCGGGACTTGGGGATCGCAACCAATGATGGGGCGGCCGTCCGGGGTTCCCGGACGCAGGCCGGCCCACCGGCGGCGCTCGGGGGCCAGCTCCAGGGCCGGATAGACCCGCCGGGCGTTGGTGAGGATGCGATTGATGGCCTCGTTGGTGACGGAGGCGTCGAAGCCCACGTGCTCCATCGTGCTGCCCACGATGGCCTCGCCGCCGCGGGTGAGGACGTAGCCGTGGTCGGCAAAGACGATGGCGCGCGGTTCCCCGGGGGGCCATTCGAGCGCCGCCATCTGACCGCGGACCGGCTCCACGCTGAGCGGGCGGGGCAGCCCGCCCACGCGGCCGGACCAGCAGCCGGCCGCGATCACCACCTGCCCGGCCTCGATCCGACCCCCGGCCGTGCGCGCGGCGATGACGCGATCGCCCTCGATCACCACGTCCTCGACCCGCTCGCCGCGCCGCAACGTGGCGCCACGCGCGGTGGCGCTGCGAATGAGCGCGTCAATCAGGGCGGGCGGCTCCAGCGCGCCGTCTTCGGGCGACAGGTGTGCGCCCAACGCTTCCGGGGAGATGCCGGGACAGCGGGCCCGGAGCTCGTCCGCTCCTAACCAGTCCACCGGAAAGCCCTGCTGGCGCTGCCACGCGATGTCGCCTTTCAACCGGTCGGCGTCCGCCGCGGTGAAGGCGACCTGCACGATGCCGTCGGTCCAGAGCCCGATCTCGATCCCGGTCTCCTCTTCGAGGGCCGGAACCAGCTCGCGATACAAATCGCGCGCCCGAATCCTGAGGCTCAACAGCGGATCCTGGCCGTGGGTGTCGGCCAGGGGTGCCAGCATGCCCGCGGACGCGGCCGTGGCCGCGCCCGGCTTACTGCCCGCGTCGATCAGCAGCACCCGTTGCCCCGTCGCGGCCAGCGCGCGGGCGCACGCGGCGCCAATGATGCCGCCGCCCACGATCAGCGTGTCAGGGTCGGCCATGTCGCTCGACTTGTGACGAAACCTTGGTCGGCGTAGCTTCGTAGAGTCACAAGTATCGGACCTCCGCCGGAGGAATCCATGCTGCGGACGCTCGTAGGATACGCCATTCTCGCCGTCATCGGCTACTTCGCGCTGAAGCTGTTGTTCGGGTTGCTTGGCTTCGCCATCACGATGTTGATCAATCTGGTGGTACTCGCCGCGATCGGCTTCCTGCTGTACGCCTTGCTCAAACTTATCAGTCCGGACCTCGCGCGCCGAGTCCACGAGACCATTTCGGGACGGCAGCGTCCGGCGGCGTGAACGTTACCCAATCAGCGATCAGGGTTCAGCGTTCCATCACCCACCACCGCTCGTCGGGCCGGCTGACCGCTGATGGCTGATCACTGATGGCTGACAGCGGTCAGTCCCCACCCCCATTGCGGCCTGCTCCGCGCAATGAGCTGGTGTGCACATGCTTGATGCGCCAGCTCCCGCCCACTCGCTCCAGCACGAACGTTGCCCGCCCATAGGCCGGCTGGCCGCCGGTCGCCGCCATCCAACGGTACTCGAGGACGCCCCAGGCGAAGTACGGGGTAGTCTCGATGGTGGCGGCGCTGGCGGT
>JACPAP010000081.1 GCA_016180765.1 Gemmatimonadota bacterium | reverse complement strand
CGCCGTAGCGCGCCACCCAACGCTTGACCAGCCATTCGCGATGCGAGTAGCGCTCTGCCAGCACGGACGCGGCGGACTGGGCGGGACTGCGTCTCAGAGCGCGCGTCAGTGAAGCGCGCGCCATGAAATCCTGTTCGTCTGCGGCGCGCGCGAACTGCAGCGCGCGACGAGACGCAGTCCCGCCCAGTCCGCCGCGGCTGCCTTCTGCCACCCGCCGCAGCACCGCGTTCACGAAGGCCGCGCGCTTCCCTCCCAGGGGCTTGGCCGCTTCCACGGTGCTCTGCACCGCGGCGTACGGCGGGACCCGCGTCAGGTGCCGCAGTTGATAGGTGCCGATGCGCAACAGATCTCGAAGCTCGGGGTCCGTGGTGCGCCAGCGTCCGCGGAGCACGCCTTTGAGCTCGCGATCCAGGGTGCGCCGGCGCCGCAGCACGCCGGCCGCGATTTCCTGCGCCAGGCGCCGGTCCCGCTGGTTCAATCCGGACAGCACCTGATCGCGGGCGGCCTCGAACAGCCGGCCCGCACCGACGGCGCGCAGCAGTTGCCAGGCCGCGCGCCGGGCGTCAGTCAATGAGGCCGCTGGTGGGGCTCGAGGGCACCGCGATCTCGCGTCGCGGCATCCGCCCGGCCAGATAGGCGAGCCGGCCGGCCTCGACGGCCATACGCATGGCCAGCCCCATCGCCTCGGGGTTGGTTGCCTCCGCCAGCGCCGTATTCATCAGGATGCCGTCCACGCCCTGTTCCATGGTGATGCACGCGTCCGAGGCCGTGCCGACGCCCGCGTCCACCACCACCGGGACCGAGAGCCGGCTCTTGATGGTCCGCACCGTGTAGGGGTTGAGCAGCCCCAGGCCGCTCCCAATGGGCGACGCCAGCGGCATGACCGCCGCGCACCCCGCATCTTCCAGCTTGAGCGCCGTGATCAAGTCATCGTTGGTGTACGCCATGACCCGGAAGCCTTCAGCCACCAGGGTGCGCGCCGCCTGGAGCAGCCCCTCGCCATCCGGCAGCAGGGTCTCGCGGTCGCCGATCACTTCCAGCTTGATGAAATCGTTGAACCCGGCTTCGCGGGCCAGCCGGGCGTAGCGAACGGCTTCGTCCGCGGAGTAGCATCCCGCCGTGTTGGCGAGCAGGAAGAACCGCTGAGGGTCGAGGTGATACAGGATCCCCTGCTCGTTGCGTCGGTTCAGGTCCACCCGGCGTACCGCCACGGTGACGATCTCGGCGCCGGACGCCTCGAGCGCCCGCACCATGGTCTCGTTGTCCTTGTATTTGCCGGTCCCCACCATCAGGCGGGACCGAAACTGCCGCCCGCCAATGGTGAGAGGCTGGTCAACCGGAGCTGCAACCGTGGTAGTCATCGCAAAATCCGCAATCCTCAGGTCCTGCAATCAGCAGCCAGCAATCCGCAATCAACCTCCACCCACGAAGTGCACCAGCTCCACGCGGTCGCCGGCGTGGAGCGTGGTCGACGCCAGGGCCGGTCTCCGGACGATCTGGCGGTTGTGCTCGACCACCACGACGCGTGGGTCGAGATCGAGGCTCCGGAGCAAGTCCAGCAGCGAAGCCGCGGGTGCGATCTCGCGTGGCTCACCGTTCACCACGACGCTGATCGATGGGTCGGTATCTTGAGTGACCGCGTCACGCATGTGGGCGTTTCCTGATTACCATCTCTCTTCCAAAGATAACAAGATCGCCCGAGCGGCCCCACCGGGGTCTGACGCGCGCCAGACGGCGGAGATCGCCGCCACGCCGTACGCCCCCGCGGCGCGGCAGGCGCGGGCCCGCTCGGCCGTGATGCCGCCAATGGCGATCACTGTGGCCGGCGCCGCCGCCGAGATCGTCTCGGGGCCCAACGCCGCCGTGCCCGGATGCGACGCTGTTTCCCAGATGGGACCCAGGAAGACATAATCGGCGCCCTCGGCGTGAGCGCGGCGGGCCGCCTCGGCGCTGTGCACGGACCGGCCGATCAACACCCGCTTGCCCAGCAGCCGGCGCGCCTCCGCCACGGGGAGACCGGCGCTCGGCAGGTGCAGGCCCCAGGCGCGGACGATGCGGGCGACGTCGAGACGGTCGTTGACGAATAGCCGGGAGTCGGTTCCCTCCGCCGCGGCGCCGAGCGTCCGCGCGAGGTCCAGGCACGCCCGTCCTTCGAGCCCCGGGCCGCGGGCATGCAGGGCAGTGGCACCCGCCGCAGCCACCGTGCGGGCTCGCTCGGCGAGATCGGGGAGCCTCGCGATCGCGTCGTCAGTCACGACGTGCAGCAAGGGAAGCTCGCGACCGCCCCGCCGCCCGACCGCCCGACCGCCCTGACGGCCGGCCCTCACTCCAGTTGCTCGCCCTGCGCCACGCCACGTCCCCGCACCCACGCGTGCGCCGCCATCCGGGTGCGACCTGCGGGCTGCAGGTCGAGGAACTGGAGGGCCCCGCCGCCCGCCGCCACTACCAATGCCGGATCGGTCTCGATGACGCGGCCCGGAGGAGTGCCTGCCGGAGGAGGGTCGGCCGGCTGCGGGCCGAACAGCTTGAGCTCGCGGCCACCGAGGGTGCACCACGCGCCCGGGCGTGGGTCCATCGCTCGTACCAGCCGCGCGATGTCCTCCGCCGCATCGGTCCACCGGATGCGGGCCAGCTCACGCGTGATTTTGGGCGCGTAGGTCGCTTGGGTGTGGTCCTGCGGCTCCGGTTCCGCGACGCCTGACGCGATCAGGGTCAGCGCTTCCACCAGCGCCAGCGCGCCCAGCTCGGCCAGCCGGATGGTGAGCTCACCTCCCGTCTCATCTGGCGCGATGGGTGTGGGCACCCGGAGGAGCACCGGACCGGTGTCGAGTCCCTGGTCCATCTTCATGATGGAGACGCCGGTTTCGGTGAGGCCCCGGAGGATGGCGTGCTGAATCGGGGCGGCGCCGCGGAGCTTGGGCAGCAGCGAGGCGTGCACGTTCACCATCCCGTGCGGCGGCAGGGCGAGCAGCTGCGGCTTGAGAATATGCCCGTAGGCCACCACCACGCCGAGGTCGGGCGCGTACGATCGCAGCGCTTCGACGAACTCCGGCGTGTCAGGCCGCTCGGGCTGCAACACCGGGATGCCTTCGTCGGTCGCGGCGACTTTGACGGGCGGGGGAACCAGCTCGGAGTGAGACCGACCATGGGGCCGGTCGGGCTGGGTCACGACAACCACCACCTCGAACCCCTCGCCCAGCAACGCCCGGAGCGAGGGGACGGCGTACTCCGGAGTCCCGAAGAACGCGATGCGCACTTCAGTCCTCGGCCCGTTCCTCCCCGAAGGAACGGGCCTCGACGGCGGCCGCGGGAACCTCCTTGAGGAAGCCCTCTTTTCCCTTCCGCAGCCGGCGCCACTTGTTGAGCAGCAGCCGCCGCTTGAGCGGGCTCAAGTGGTCGATGAACAGCACCCCGTTCACGCTGCCCGCTCGCTCGACCATGACCGGGTTGATCAGCGCCAGCGGCGGCAGGCCATCGTTGGCGTCCACCACGGCCACGCGACACGCGATGCCGACCTGGTTCGCGGCGAGCCCTATGCCTTTGTCCGCCCGCATGGTGTCCAGCAGGTCCTCGACCAACGCGCGCACGTCATCGTCCGCGGCGGTCACCTCCGCCGCCCGCTGGCGCAACACCGGGGATCCCAGCAGATGGATGGGGCGGACGGTCACGACGGTTTCTTCTCCTCCTCGGCGACCTTCGGCGTGCGGATCTCCGCGATCCGGTCGCGCTGGACCACGACCCGCGACTCGCCGGTCTTGAGGGTCACCCGGTCGTCCTTGAGGTGAATGACCTCGCCCACCAAACCGCCCGCGGTTACCACCTCGTCCCCGCGCTTCAGCTGTTGCAGGCGGTCGCGGTGCTTGCGCTCTTGCTGGACTTTGGGGCGAATGATGAGGAAATAGAAGATGGCGATGATGGCCGCCATCTGAAACACGAAGATCATCAGCCCGCGGCCGCCCGACTGATCGACCGGCGCGAACGCCGGCAGGAACGTGTTTGGGATCACGACTCTCCTCGCGCGCGGTAGCGGGTCACCCACTCCCGGTACCAGGGATCGAAGGTGCCGTCGAGAACGTGCTCGCGTGCCTGATGCATCAAGCGCACCAGAAACCGCACGTTGTGCAGCGATAAGAGTCTCAAGACCAGCAACTCCTCCGCCAGAAACAGGTGTCGCAGGTACCCGCGGCTGTAGCTGCGGCACGTCTCACAGTCGCAGGTCAGATCCAACGGGCCGGGGTCCTGCCGGTGCGCCGCGTTCCGGATGTTGAGCGGGCCGTCCGGCGTGTAGGCGCTGCCGTTCCGGCCGTTTCGCGTGGGCGCCACGCAATCGAACAAGTCCATGCCCCGGGCCACCGCGTGCAGCAGGTCCTCGGGGAACCCGACGCCCATAAGATAACGGGGCACCCCGCGGGGCAGCGAAGGCTCGAGGGTTTCGACCACGGTATGCATGACGTCGTTGGGTTCGCCCACCGCAAGCCCGCCGACCGCGATGCCGGTCCACTGGCCCGCATCCAACGTGGCCGCCAGGGCCGTCGCCCGGACGTCGGCGTGGGTTCCGCCTTGCAAGATGGGCCAGAGGGTCTGCCGCTCGGGTGCCGCCGCCGCCAGTTCCCCGTGCCGCGTGCCGGCGCGTTCCAGCCAGCGGCCGGTGCGGTGGAGCGCGGCCTCGACCTCGGCGCGACTGGCTGTGCCAGACACGACGTGGTCCAAGGCCATCGCCACGTCCGCGCCCAAGGCCCACTGGATGTCAACGGCCCGCTCGGGGGTGAGACGGCGCACGCCGCCGTCCACGTGACTCTGGAATTCGACCCCGTCGTCGTCCACCCGGCGGAACGCTTCCAGGGAGAACACCTGGAAACCTCCCGAATCCGTGAGCAGCGGGCGGTTCCACGCCATGAACCGGTGGAGGCCGCCCAGGGCAGCGACGGTGTCCTCGCCGGGCCGCACGTGCAGGTGGTAGGTGTTGGCGAGCACGATCTCCGCACCGGCCGCTTCCAGATCGAGGGGCGACAAGGCCCGCACCGTGCCCTGGGTGCCGACCGGCATGAAGCACGGCGTGTGGACCGTGCCGTGGGGTAGGGTCAGGGTCCCGGCGCGGGCGGCGCCGTTGGTGGCGGCGACGGTGAATTCAAACACGCGACAAAGGTAGCGGCGATGCTACGCCGCGTACTGTCGCACTTCGACCTTGACGCCTTTGCCAGCCACCTCAACCGCCGCTGCGTGGATTCGGTCGGCGATTTCCTCGCTGACGTAGTCCTCTCCGCAGTTGGGACAAACAAGTGCGGGCACGCCCTTCATGACCAGCGTGGCGCCGTCCCGTTCCACGGTGACCGTCGTGGTGCCCTCTCGGGTCTCGGCCTGGCGGC
>JACPAP010000235.1 GCA_016180765.1 Gemmatimonadota bacterium | reverse complement strand
AATGAGTCGCGAGGTCCAATCCGTGCCCACATCGCCCGCGGGCTTGAACGTGCCGTCCGCGATGTAGGGAGCCAGCCTGGGGGGGAAGGTCTCCGTGTCCCGCCGCTCGGCTGAGACGTGCGCCACGTGATGGCGCAGCTGATACAGACCCCGGAGCCGGCGATACCAGCCGTCCGAGCTGTAGCTCTTGCCGGCGTTGCGTTTCTTGAGAATGGTGAGGGCGATCTTGTAGCCCGGCTTCCACCGCAGCGCATCCAGCTCATCGGGCGTGAAGGTCGCGCGGTTGCCCGGCAGGGCCAGCCACTCGCCCACGTGCGCCTCGAAGCTCGCCACCGCCAGCACGATGGCCGCCACCGCGTGCCCCGCCGGCTCCGGGTCCCCGTCCCCGCCGGACGCCCGCTCCAACTCGGCGCGGGCCCGCTGCGCCAGCAGCCGGTCAATGCCCGTGACCCAGGTACCCCGAGACATCGGCCGCTAGAAGTCGCGCTTCTTCATTTCGTCGAACAAGCCCCGCGCATCCAGGTCTTCCTCCCGGTCCGGAGGCAGCGTGTCGTCGTATCGCCGCCGCTTCTCCGGCTTGGGCTTGGCCGCCTTGGCGGCGTTCTTCCTGGCCAGCGCTTCCAGCTTCTTGTCGTCACTCTTGGTCATGCCCACCCCTTGAAGGTTCCATCGAGCCACCGACCAAGATAGTGCCCCCGGGGCCCGTTTCAACGCCGCCCGGGATTGCCGGACCCGGCCGCGCGGGCTACCGTTTTCGTTCCCTCACTCTCACGTCCTTTCCAGCCTGGAGTCGATATGAGCGCGCATCGCCTGCTCCCCTTGCTCGCGTCCCTGACGCTGCTTACCGCCGTGCCCGCGGCCGGCCCGGCCCAGGGGCCGCCCCAACCGGCGCGCCCGGCCGGCGGAGAGAAAGCCGGCCCGGACGCCAGCCTGCTCCCGGACGATCCGGTGGTGACCCAGCACAGCATCCGCATCGGCCAGCAGACCGTGGCCTACTCGGCGGAGGCCGGATGGCTCCCTATCCGCGAGGACGGCAAGGTCATGGCCCGGATGTTCTACGTGGCCTACCACCGCACCGGCGTCACCGATCCCAATCGCCCCCTCATCTTTTCGTTCAACGGCGGACCTGGCACCGCCTCGGTCTGGATGCACATGGGCTACACGGGGCCCCGCCGCGTGGTGTACGACGCCGAGGGGTTCGCCCTTCGGCCGCCCGGCACCATCGCGGACAACCCCAACTCCATCCTGGACGTGGCCGACATCGTCTACATCGACCCGGTGGCCACCGGCTTCAGCCGCATGATGGAGGGGGAGGAGCTGCACCGGTTCCACGGCAAGCTGGCCGACATCCGGTCGGTGGCCGAGTTCATCCGCCTCTACCTGGTGCGCAAGGACCGCTGGAACTCGCCCAAGTTCGTCATCGGCGAGAGCTACGGCACCACGCGGGCGGCGGGCCTGGCCGGCAACCTGCTGAGCCAGCATCAGGTCTACCTCAACGGCGTCATCCTGGTGTCCATGACCGGCCTCGACATCGAAAGCGGGCCGGACGTGAACTACGCGACCGCCCTGCCGCAATACACCGCCACGGCGTGGTATCACCGGCAGCTTCCCGCCGATCTCCAGGCCAAGCCGCTGCGCGCGGTGCTGGATGAGGCGGAAGCGTTTGCGATGGGCGACTACCTGGCGGCGCTGGTGAAGGGGGACCGCCTGCAGGACGCCGAGCGGGACGCGATGGCCCAGCGCGTGGCGCGGTTCGCCGGCGTGACCCCGGAGTACGTGAAGGCCACCAACCTCCGGATTGACTCCCGCCGGTTCTGGAAAGAGCTGCTGCGGGACCAGCGGCTGACGGTGGGCCGGCTGGACAGCCGCTACATCGGCATTGACCGCGACGCCGCCGGGGAAGGGCCCGAATACGATCCCGCGCTGGCGGATTGGAACGGGACCTTCGGCAACGTGATCAACCGCTACATCCGCCAGGAGCTGAAATACAACCCCGACCTCCAGTACAACGTCTGGGGCGACGTCCGGCCCTGGCAACAGGATCCCGGCACCAGCGTGGGAGACATGCTCCGCCAGGCGATGCGGAACAACCCGTACCTCAAGGTGCTGATCCAGGCCGGGTACTACGACGCGGCCACCGACTACTTCGGCGCGGTCTACACCATTTCACACATCCAACCGGGTGGTGAGTTCCGGGATCGGTTCCGGTTCACGTTCTATGAGAGCGGGCACATGATGTATCTGCGGGACGTGGACCGGGCCCGCTCCAACGACGACCTGCGGGCGTTCATCCGGTGGTGTCTGGAGGACAAGGCGGCGTACCCGCGGCAGGCGCAGTAAGCCGATTGGCGATCGCCGCCGGGCCAACGCCTTCAACCGGGCGTGGATCTCGTCTTCGAGATACAACTGCGTACGGTGCATATGATGCATATACATCGCCACGTTGGAGTGGTTAACCAGGCGCGCCAACCGGCGGCGGGAGTCGTAATGCTGTGGGTCGCGGCGGCAAGCGCCCTCGCGGTGGTCGCCGCGGCCCGGTGCCGTGGCGGCGTGCCGGCTGCAGCAAGCCCGGATCGCGGCGTCCTGTTTCGACCCGAGGCTGCGTTCTGGCGGACGCCGGCGCCCAAGGTGTTCCGCGCCGGGTTCGAGACCAGCAAGGGGCGGTTTGTGATCGAGGTCCGCCGGGACTGGGCGCCCCGCGGCGCCGACCGGTTCTTCAACCTGGTACGAGCCGGGTTCTTCGACGATTCCCGTTTCTTCCGCGTGGTACCGGACTTCATCGCCCAATTCGGCATTCCGGGCGACCCGGCGGTCAGCCGCGCGTGGCAGGATCGCACCTTCCCCGACGATCCGGAGCGCGAGAAGAACCTCCGCGGCACCGTCGCGTTCGCGATGAAAGGACCGGACGACCGCCGGACTCAAGTTTACATCAACCTGCGGGACAACCCCCGGAACGACGGCCAGGGATTTGCCATCTTGGGGCGCGTCATCGAAGGCATGGATGTGGTGGACTCGCTCTACTCCGGGTACGGCGAGACGTCCGGCGGGGGGATGCGGGCGGGCCGCCAGCAGCGGCTCCTGGAGGAGGGCAACGCCTACCTGGATCGCGAGTATCCCAGGCTGGATCGGATTCTGCGGGCGGCCATCGTCCCCTGACCGGCGCTCGCCGGCCGGAGTCGGTTCCCCACCCCACGGAGCGCGTGAATTTCCGGTCACGCAGGGGTATACTGTTTCCCATATCTCTGACCTGCGAGGCGTACTATGCGCACGCGTTGGCTGGCAATGACCGCGGTGACCCTGTCCTGCGTGGCTGCGGGCCGTGGACTGGCACAAGAGCAAGCCGGACCCGTTGTGATGGAGGCCGCGGTGGGGACGGCCGTGGTGGATCGTGAGCTTCAGGGAGCCGCCGAGATGTTTCCGGCGACGGTGGGGACGCTCTACTGCTTCAGCCGGATTGGACAGACCCAGGCGGGGACCACCATCGAGCACGTGTGGTATTTCGGGGACCAGGAGGTGGCGCGCGTCGAGCTCTCCATTGGCGGATCGCCCTGGCGGACCTGGAGCTCCAAGACCATCCCGGCGGAGGCGACCGGAAGCTGGCGGGTGGACATCGTGGCGAACGGGAACGTGCTCAAGTCGCTCGCATTCACCGTGCAGTAGCCGCGCTGCTCTGCGTTGGAGCGCCGTGAAGCGCGGGTTGGGTCCCCTTCGCGGGCAAACAGTTCGCGCGCGCTGCACCAGGCCGGGCCGTTATGAAGCGCGCGACCTGACGCCCGCTCAGGGGACCCAACCCGCGCTACACCGGCGCTCCCATCCGCCCTCCCCGGCTGCCGATGTCACCAGAGGACCCAGCGGCTCACCAGGCGGGGCTCGAACTGCACGATCCGGCCGGCCACGGAGTCCACCACCACCCGCACCCAGCCAATGTCCGGCGCGCCGTAGGTCTCGAGCCGAGTGAAGTTGGACAGCGGCTGGCCGGTCGTCCGGTCCCGTAGCGGGTGATCCACGAGCAGCTCGTGCGAATCCCCGTGGATCAGCAGGACCTGCCCCGCGAACCCTTTCACCAGGTCCTCCAGGCGCTGGACGAACCCCCGGTACGGGGCATACACCTGATCGGCGTAGTCCTCCAGACCCGGGTCGCCGTGGAGAGCCAGGACCACGCCCTTCAGGCCCTCCGACTGCGCGATGCGGAAGGTCTCCTCCATCCAGGCCAACACCGCGCTGGTGCGCGCCACGACCTCGTCGTCGTCCGCGGACGTGCGTCCCTCGAACGGCCTGGATGCGTTGCCGGAACCCACCATGTGCAGGGCGGCGAACACGCAACCGCCGAACCGCCACCGGACATTCTCCACGAACTCCGTGAAGGCGGAATCCTGGCTTTGGGTCGCAAGCGACATGGTGCGTCCGCCCAGGCTCATTCCGGGGTTGGCAAAGAAGGTGGCCCGCAGTTGTCGTAGCCGGTCCAGCGGCCGGTAACCGCCGGCAATGTCCTCGTGGCAGTCCGCCCACTCATTATCTCCCGGCGTATAGATGACCGGATGCCGGATCGCGTTCATGCCGGCGAGCCGGCTCATGTAGGCGTCGTTGGAGCAGGGATACCACAGGATGTCGCCAACGTGCAGGAACCACTGCAGGTCCGCCCGGTTGGCGTCTTCGATGACGCGGCGGAACCTCCCCATCTCCCAGGCGCGGTAGGGGCCGTCGCCGAACACGCCGAACGCGAAGCTGTGGGGAGGCAGGGGTGCCTGCTCCGGCATTCCGCAGGCCAGGCCGAGCACGGCCATGGCGATGCCACCGTCCCGGATGATCGACATCTTCCAGAGACCGGCCGTCACCGAACGATTCCCCGTACCGCCTTCCCCGGCTTCACGGTCTCGTCGAACCTCCCGTCCCGCACCACCGGCACGCCGCCCACCAGCACGTGTTTCACCCCCACCGACGGCTGGGCCGGCTGCTCGTAGGTGGAGCGATCCGTGATCGTGTTGGGGTCGAATACCACGATGTCCGCTTCCGCGCCCACTTTGATCCGGCCCTTGTCCCGCATCGCCGGCACCCGGTACTCCAGCCGTTGAGCCGGCATCAGGCTCATCTTCCGGAGCGCAACCATGAGGCCGAGGGCGCCCTGCTCCCGCACGTAGCGGCCCAACACCCGGGAATAGGTGCCCGCGGTGCGCGGATGACCCTTGCCGTTCTCGATGTGGCCGTCGCTGGCGATCATGGTGACCGGGCTGGTCACCGCCAGTTTGACCATGTCCTCGGTGTTGTTGTACAGGATCACCATCCCACCCTGTCGACGATACCGGAGAAACGATTGCCGGTTGAGGCGTTCCCCGGTCGCCACCCACTGGAGCTTGGTGAAGTCGCTGTCGGGCCGGCTCTCGTACCCGTTGAACAGCGCGGACTCGATCTCCGTCATGCCCGCGGTGTAGGGATAGCACTCGGTGGTGACGTCCAGGTGGCGCGCTCGGGCCTCGGCCACGAGCTGGAGCGTTCTGGCGGTCTGCGCCGTGCTGCTGGAGTTGAGATGGACGATGTGCAGCGGCGCGCCCGTGATCGCCGACGCGCCGATCACCTCCTGGAACCCTGCCACGGTGTCCGTTCCGCCGCGCACGTGGACGTGCACCGATGCGCCGTATTTCGCCGCCACCCGGAACATCTCCAACACTTCCCACTGGGTCGCGGCCGGCGTGTAGGTGGGGCCCATGCCGACCGCGACCGCGCCCCGTTGCAGGCCGCGCGCGATGATCTGCTTCATCTGCGCGATCTGGGCTTCGGTCGCCGGCCTGGTCCCGCCCGGGCCGCTGGGCAACAGGCCTCCGGAATCACCCATCACGGCCATCCGCGCGGGAATGTGCCCGACCGAAACGCCGTAGTTGATCGCCGCCTGGTTCTCCCGCGCGGCGTACCACCGGTCCGCGTCCGCCGTGCCGACCTCCAGCTCGAACGCGGACGTCACGCCATCCAGCGCCTGGAGCCGGTAGTTCTCCGGCGTTTGCCCGTGGGCGTGGAGGTCAATGAACCCCGGCGCCACCACCATCCCGGCCGCGTCCAGCACGACCGGGGCCCGGAGCGCCGTATCGCTGATGGTCCGGATTCGGCCCCCTTGGATGCCCACGTAGCGCACCGCGTCCAGCCGCGACTCCGGGTCCATCACTCGGCCGTGGACGATGACGATCTCGAGCGGGGGCGACTGTTGCGCGAGCAAGGGTGATGGTGGTGCCCCCCAGACGCATGTGAGAAGCCACGCGGGGATGAAAGGGCGACGGAGGAGGATGGAGGGCGATGCCGCCACGGGACGCTCCGCTGGAATCGGGATGAGCAATGTACCAGCGGTTCGGTTGTTCGTTAAGGATGCTCTGATCAGTTGCTCTCAGAACGCCGCCCGCACCCCGAGCGCAATCGTCCGCCCGGGCAGCACGGTCACGTTGTCCGGCTCCCCGGTTTGTCGGTTCAGCAGGTTGTCGCCGATCGCGGTGAACCTGACATCCCGGAGGAGTGACAGCGACGCCGTGGCCCTGAGGTGGGTGACCCCCGGATACTCGACCCAATAGCTCCGCAGCTGGGTCCCGATGAAATCCCGGGTCGGACGCGTGCCGGCGGCGAAGGCCTGCGCCAGAGCGAGACGGTCATAGTTGATCCAGTTCATCGCGCGGTACGCCGTGAGCGACGTGGACCAGCGCCAGGCCGACCATGAGATCCTGGCGCTCACGGTCCGCTCCGGCACTTCGAGCATCCGGTCTCCCGGCTGAAGGTCGCCGCCGTAGCCCGCGGCGAGCGCCCGGACGCGACTATCCACCTGGGAGAACGTGCCGCCCAGCGACAGTGGCCCGCGGCGGACGGAGCCCTCCAGCTCCCAGCCCTGGTTGTCGATCTCCCCCACGTTCTGCCACTCGTAGGCGATTCGCGGGGCGCCCGGCTGCGGGGCGGCCGCCGTGTCCAGCTGGACCGCGACGCGCTGGATCAAGCCCGACGCCGTTTGGTCGAAGCGGGTCAGCTGGACCATCACTACTTGCCCCAGCATCAGGTCCAACCCGCCTTCGATTCCCGACTGGCGCTCGGGGTCCAGCGAGACGTTGCGGGCGCGTGTATGCATCCCCTGCCACAGCAGGTCGCGGGCCGGGGTTTCCGGCCAACGAAGACCTTCGCCGTACGCTCCCCGGAGCTTGAGGGTCAACGGGCCCCGCTCGATCACCCAGGCGCCGCCGAGTGCCGGAAGGGTGGCGTACCGTCCCGCCCCGGCGAATTGGTCGCGCTCGATGCGCCCCCCTGCGGTGAGAAACAGGCGATGCCACAGCGTCGCGTTGATCCGGCCCATGAGACCGGTATTGCCGCGCCAGGTCACGACCTCGCCAGTGTCTGAGGGCATCCGCACGCCTTGGGTGACCACCTGTGTGGTCCGTTGCCGCAGCGCCGATGGCTCCAGCGCCACCGTCAGGTCGGTGAAGCCCAAGCTCCCCAGGCCTAGCCGTACCACGCTGCTCGCCCGGATGGTCCCGCGCAGGCCAGCACCGCGGGCGTCGCGCAGGGCGGTCGCGTCGGCCGTGGGAATGGGGGTATGATCGTCCCAGACGCCGTCCAGGGTGTAGCCGTCCACCCCCACCGTGAGGGAATGCAGCCACCGATCGTTCGGCGTAAGCTTGGCCGTCATGCCGGCCGTGTAGGCCGCTGCGGACTGTACCCCGGGCCCCGCGAGATTGGGCGGCAGGCGGCCGGTGGCGGAGTCCGCCAGCAGGCCCGTGATGAGCGGGCTCACGGCGGTGCGGGTCTGCTGTTTGAAGAACCGGAGCGTACCAGTCACCAGGCTGGCCGAGCCCACGCGCCGGGCGTTCCCGCTGGCCGCGACATGGCGCGCGTACACGTTCGGCACGTAGGCGCCGACGGTGCCGATCTCCAGCGTGAGGCCCGCCGAGCGGGTGTTGGAGCCGGTGAGCAGGGTGAGCGTGTGATCCTGTCCCAGCGTGGGATCGCTGGCATAGTCGCTGGCGGACAGGCCCAAGCTGCCGTGCACCCGGGCGTGGGGAGCGGCGGTGTCGGCCACCTCGTGGCGGGTGACGATGTTGGTGACGCCGCTGATGGCGTCGGCGCCGTAGAGCGCGGCCCCCTGCGGGCCCCGAATGACTTCCACCCGCTCGATCGCGTCCGGCGTGAGGCGGGTGACCAGCAGCGGGTTCGCGACCTGGATCCCGTCGATGTACACCTTGGGGTAGCTCAATCCGAACGAGCTGGCACCCCGAATGCTGCCGTAGGTCGCCAGCACGCTCACCGGCGATTGTTCCCATACCCACAGGCCGGGCACGCCGCCGTTCAGCGCCTGGGCCACGCTGGTCACCGACTGGTCGGCCAGCTCTCGGCCGTCGAGGACGTCCAGCGCCACGGGGAGCGGGCGCCGGGCCGCGCCCGCGGCACTGCCCGTCACCACGATGCGGTCCAGCACGATCGGGCGGCGTTCCGCCACCCCGGCCTCGTCCCGGGGCGCCAGGACCACGTGGTCCGCGGCGAGCACCACCAACTGGACCGGCGCGCCGCCCAGGACGTATACCAGCGCGTCGCCGAGGGGTACGGAATCCACCGAGAGGTTGAGGGAGCGATCGAGTATGAGGGATTCGTTGCTGTAGGAGAGACGAACGCGGGCCGCGGCTGCCAGGCCGTCCAGCGCTTCTCTCAGCGAGATCTCACGGGCGTGGAACGAGATTGGCCGAGAGAGAGGCGCGGGCCAGGACGCCCCCTGGGCGGCGCGGATTGGGTCTCCCTGCGCCGAACGGGGCGTGCTCGCCGAGCCCGGTCGCGCCGGCGCCAGCAGCGCGAGGGCGAGCAGGAGCGATCGGCGCTCGTTGCTCACGGATGCCCGCCCCCCCCGTTACCGCACCCGCACGAACGCCGTATCTCCGCGCCGCTCGATCCTGGCGCCGAGTGCCAAGCCGATGGCGCGCAGCACCTGCTCCGCCGGCTCGCCGGCGAACGACGCCGTGAGATGCCGCCGGGCCCACGCCGAATCCATTCGGAGCTCCAGCCCGTACCAGCGGCGGAGATCGGCGCGCACGCGCTCCATGGAGGCGTTGTCGAACACCAGGCGTCGCTGCAGCCACCCCAGGTCGTCCGCCGTCGCGCCCCCGCGCTCCACGGTCACGCGGCCGTCCCGATCCACGGCGCCGCGGTCACCGGCGCGGAGCGACGCACGACGGGCCGCCCGACTGGTGTCTTGGAGCAGCACGGATCCCGCCGCGACCACCACACGTACTTCCTCGCCGTCGGTTCGGATCGTGAACGTCGTCCCCAGGTCTTCAATCACGGCGGGGCCGGCCCGCACCCTGAACCGCCGGGCCGCATCGTGCCCCACGTCGAACCACGCTTCGCCCGAGAGCGCCACCTCGCGAGCCGACGCGCCGTACCCACCGGCCAGCGCCAGCCGGCTCTGGGGCCCAAGCACCACACGACTTCCGTCGGGCAACCGGATCGAGTCCATCTCCCCCACGGACGTGGCATAGTCACGCACGGCCGAAGCGGCAGGGTGCCCGCCGCGCTGGGTCGCGCGCCAGACCAAGGCGCCTCCCACCGCGAGCGCCACCACGGCGGCCGCGCGGAGGCCCAGGGTGCTCCACCGGGTCCACCGCCGTTCTCGCGGCCCGAGCGCCAGCACCGGCGGCTGGTGCAGGCGGGAGCGGACCCGACGCAGGGCGCCCTCCACGTCGAGGTCTGTCGGCGGCTCGAGCGCGACCCTCCGGATCGAGCGCTCCAGTGCCGCCACCAGCTCACCGCGCCGGTCATCCTGGGCCAGCCAGCGGCGCACGGCTGCCGCTTCCTCTGGCGGACTCTCGTCCGAGAGGTACCGGGCCAGGACCTCCCAAAACTCCGCCCCGAAGGGGGGGTCAATGTGCGGCGGCTCGTTGGTCATACCCGTAAGACACCCTACCGGGACCGTACCCCTACGTGGCCCCTAATTCTATGCCGGCCGCGCGTTTGCCGGGCGCCCTCCTCGGGGGTAGGTTATGGCTTCCCGCGACACAGTCCAGTCGCTTGACCGGACCGACCCCGCAAGAACAGGAGATCCTCGCGCGCCTTCGAGCGGGCGAGGAACCGGCGTTCGAATCTGTGTTCCGGACCCACTATGCGCGGCTCGTGGGCCTGGCTCAGGCAATCCTCAGGGATCGCGCGCCGGCCGAGGACGTCGCCCAGGACGTCATGCTGGAGTTGTGGCGTCGTCGCGAGAGTATCGTGGTCGAGACCTCGCTCCGAGCATACCTCTTGCGCGCCGTCCGCAATCGCGCCCTCAACCAGGTGCGCCACCAGCGCGTAGCGCAGCGCGGTGCTCCGGAGGTGGCCTGGCGCCCCGGCGGCCCCCCGGCCGATCGGGATCTCCTGGAAAAGGAAATGGATGTCGCCCTGGCCCAGGCGGTCGCGCAGCTTCCCGACCGGTGCCGGGAGGTGTTCGAGCTGAGCCGGCTACACGGCCTCAAGTACGCGGAGATCGCGCAGGTCCTGGGGATCTCCGTAAAGACCGTGGAAGCGCAGATGGGCAAGGCGATCCGGGTGCTGCGCGAGCGCCTGGCCCCATGGCTACCAGAAGGGGGGGATATGTAGGCCTTCGAATTTCGAATACCGAACGTCGAATATCGAACAAGGAATGTTGAAGTAAGAACTTCTGCCTTCGACATTTCTGGTTCAACATTCACCATTCCATAGGGGTATCCGCGGGCTGGCGTGTCTCTGTAGGTGACGCCGCCGCCGGTGGAAACGGGTTTCGACCGGTGGGACGGCCTCACCAGGAGATCCAGACGATGAATCGCATGCCCCTACGCTCGCTCGCGGCGGTGGCCGTTCTCGCCACCGCTTGCGCCTTGGGCACCGAGCCCCAGATCACTGAAAGCCTGCTCCCGGCGTTCCAGTCGGTCCCCCCGGGCTTCAGCAACGCCACCAGCTCGTTTGCTGGCGACTCGGCCACCGGCAACCCTGAGTGGGGACCGCAGGGCCGCCACGGGGGTCGCGGGCACGGCCCCGGACGCGGTATGGGACCCGGCGCGGGATTCGGGTCCTTCATGATGGGCGGCGGGCTGGGCGGCCTGTTCATGGGGCACGGATTCGGCCCCGGGTTCGGCCGCGGCCGACACGGTGACCTGCGCTACCTGCCTGGTGATTGCGACTACGACAGCTCCAGCGGTCGCGTGGTCTGCGAGCCGGAGACCCGGAACGGACTCACGATCACTCGCTCCGCGGCGTACTATGACGCCGACGGGCAGCTCCAGACGGGGTTCGACCGCCTCACCACCAACACCATCAACCTGCAGATCGGGGTGAGCGGCACCCGGATCCGCCGCGACGGCGACACCAGCACGCTGCAACACGCGAGCGATCGGACCGTCTCCGGCTTGGCGCCGGGCAGCACCCAGCGCACGGTGGACGGTACGTCGGCCGGAGAGGAAACCACGGTCGGCACCAACGATCAGGGTCATTTCACCGCCCTCAGGATCATCGGCGACACGATTCAGGGCCTGGTCATCCCGGTTGAAGCGGGCACCAGGATCTATCCGGTGGCCGGCACGGTCATCCGCTCGATGCAGGCGACCGTGACCTACGACGGGCAGGACCCGGTCACGTCGTCGCGCCGTGAGGTCATCACCTACGACGGTTCGGACACCGCGACGATCGTGATCACCCATGACGGCGAGACCAAGACCGGCACCTTTACGCTGCCCCGGGGGCGGCTCACCTGCCCGTGAGCCACCTCGCCTCCGCCACCGCGCGCCGCGACCGGCTCGGCCGCGGCGCCGGCGGGGGCCTCAGGGACCCTAGGGATGGCGCCGTGGTATTAATATCGAGCGTCATACGGCGTCATCACGAGGAGGGAACGAGATGCTGTCACGCTTTCGCATGGTGGTACTGGCTGCGGCATTCGCAGCGATCGGCGTCCCGGGCCCGGCCTCCGCCCAATACTTCGGGCAGAATCAGGTCGAATACGAGACCTTCAACTTCCGGGTGCTGAAGACCCAGCACTTCGACATCTACTATTATCCCGAAGGAGAGCGAGCCGCCAATTACGCGGCGCAAATGGCGGAACGGGCGTACGCCCGGATCTCGCGCCTCCTGGACCACGAGCTGTCGAACCGGCAAGCCCTGATCCTCTACGCCAGCGCACCGCAATTCCGCCAGACCAACGTGATCTCGGGGAGCGGCGAGGGAACCGGCGGGGTAACGGAGATCCTCAAGCGCCGCATCGTGATGCCGTTCGCCGGACCGCTCAAAGAAACCGATCACGTCCTCACCCACGAGCTGATCCACGCCTTCCAGTTCGACATGACCGGCGCCCGAGGCGGGGTGCTGCGCGCCGGCGGCCCGTCCGTGATGCGTTATCCGCTCTGGTTCGTCGAGGGCATGGCCGAGTACCTGTCGGTCGGTCCCAAGGACGCCAACACCACCATGTGGATGCGGGATGCCGTGCGCGCCGACAAGCTGCCGAACCTGGGGCGCCTGGAGGACCCCCGTTTCTTCCCCTATCGCTACGGACAAGCGCTGTGGGCGTACGTGGGCGGGCGCTTTGGCGACGACGCGGTGGGCAAGGTGCTCAAGGCCTCGCGGCGCGGCGATGTCAAGTTCGCGTTCCAGCAAGCCCTGCGGCAGTCAGCGGACTCGATCGTGCTGCAGTGGCAGGAGGCTACCAAGGAGGCGTTCGCGCCGTTGAAGGACGCGACCCAGCCGCCTGCCGACTACGGGCGGGAGGTGATCGTAGCCGACAAGAACACCGGTGGCTACAACATCGCGCCGGTCTTGAGTCCCGACGGCTCCAAGCTGGTGTTCCTCTCGTCACGGGACCTGTTCTCGATCGACCTGTATCTGGCCGACGCCACGACCGGCAAGGTGCTGAAGCGGATCGTGCGGACGGACATCGACGCGCACTTCGAGAGCATTCAGTTCATCGGCTCGGCCGGCGCCTGGGACCCCAGCGGCGAGCGGTTCGGGTTCGGCGCGGTGCGCGACGGACGCCCGGTGCTCAGCATCCTCAACGTTCCGGAGGACAGGATCGAGCGGGAGATCGCCTTGCCCGAGCTGGGCGAGGTGCTCAACCCCACCTGGTCGCCGGACGGCCGCCAGGTGGCGTTCTCGGCGCTGGTGGGCGGCCTGTCGGACCTGTACCTGTACGATCTCGGGCGGAGCGAGCTCAAGCGTTTGACGAACGACGCGTACGCCGACCTGCAGCCCGCCTGGTCACCCGACGGGCGGACCCTCGCCTGGGTGACGGATCGCTTCTCCACCAAGCTCGATAACCTGGACTACGGCAACTACCGCCTCGGTCTCTTCGACTTGGGGACCGGCAGGGGGCGCGAGCTGGCGGCGTTCCCCGAGGGGAAGCACCTCAACCCGCAGTGGGCGCCGGACGGCACGAGCCTGTACTTCGTGTCTGATCAGAACGGTATCCCCAACCTGTATCGGATCGAGGTAGCCGGAGGGCGGATCACCCAGCTCACCAATCTGTACGCCGGCGTGAGCGGGATCACCGACCTGAGCCCCGCGCTCACCGTCGCGTCCCGCTCCGGCGAGGTCGCCTTCAGCGTGTACGGCAACGACGGCTACTCCATCTACGTGGCGGACGATCCCGCGGTGCTGGTCGACGGCCCCGTGGGCCAGCCGCTGGCGGGGGGGGATCCCGCCATGCTCCCGCCCCGGCAGCGACAGAGCCAGGTGCTGACGCAGAACGCGAACGCGTTCTTCGGGCTCCCCTCGGACACCGGCGGGTTCGCCCAGCAGCCGTACCGGGCACGCCTGGGGCTGGATTACATCAGCCAACCGTCCTTGGCCGTGGGCGCGGACCGGTTCGGCACCTACATCGGCGGCGGCGCGTCGCTCTTCTGGAGCGACATGCTGGGCGGCCACAACCTGGCCACCGGCGTCCAGTTCCAGGGTACCACGAAGGACATCTCCGCGCTCCTGGGCTACAGCAACACGTACCACCGGTTGAATTGGGGGGCGGCGGTCCAACAGATCCCCTACCGGATCGGCTACGTCCAGTTGGGCAGCGATACCCTCCCGGGAACGAGCTTCGTCGTGCCGGTGCAACGGACCACGTTGTTCCGACAGACCAACCGCCAGGCGGATTGGGTCTTCGCGTACCCGTTCAGCCGGGTTCGCAGGATCGAGGGAAGCGTTGGCTACGCCAACATCAATTACGACATCGAGCAGATCGACGACTACTTGCACCCCATCACGTTCGACGTGCTGGACCAGGTCAAGACGGAGCTCGCCACCTACCCCGCCCTGAATCTGGGGCAGGGGAGCGCCGCCCTGGTCTACGACAACGCCCTCTTCGGGTTCACCGGGCCGATGCTGGGGCAGCGCTACCGCATGGAGCTGGGGACGACGCAGGGATCGTTGAATTTCCAAACGGTGCTCGCGGACTACCGCAAGTACGTCATGCCGGCGCGGCCGTTCACGTTGGCCGCGCGGGTGCTCCACTACGCCCGCTACGGGACGGACAGTACCGAATCCAGCCGGATGCAGCCGTTGTTCATGGGGTACGACGGGCTGGTCCGGGGCTACTCGTACGGCTCGTTCGAGTCGAGCGATTGCTCCACGCCCGACTGCCCGGAGTTCTTCAACCTCTTCGGGACCAAGATGCTGGTGGGCAACCTGGAACTGCGGTTCCCCCCCCTGGGACTGTTGCGGGCCGGCGGCCCATTCGGCTTTTTGCCGCTGGACCTGTTTGTGTTTGGTGACGCTGGGCTGGCGTGGGGTTGCACGCCGAGCGTTTCGCCCGCCGTATGCGGCACCTCGGCCGACAAGCCGTTCTTCCTCGATGGAGACCGCAAGCCCATCTACTCCGCCGGCGGCGGGTTCCGGTTCAACTTCTTCGGGTTCGTGATCGTGGAGATGGACGTGGTGCACCCGTTCAATCGGGGGCGGGGCACCTACGTACAGTGGGCGTTCACGCCGGGGTTCTGACCGAGGGGAAAAGAGAAACGGGAAACGGGAAAGGTGGGGCTATGATGCCAAACCTTTCCCGTTTCCCTTTCCCCTTTTCCCAGCGCGCAGCGCGTAGAGCGCAATCCCCAGCCACAACACATTCACAAACGACGACGGATAGGCGTGGTAGAAGTAGGTATTGACCGTTAGCAGCACGGAGCCGATCGCGTTGGGGACCTGGTACAGGCGCGATGTGCCGTGCACCCTGCCTGCGGACACCAGGCCGTAGGCGGTGAGCACGCAGGCGGCGCCCAGCCAGCCGAGTACGTCTACCAACGGGTTCGCAAACACAGCCGATCCTCCCCTGTGGGCCTGGGTGGGACATTAGATTGCAGCCTTCATGTCCACCACCCGCGCGCGGCTCGGGGTCATCTTCCTCACGGTTCTGATCGACCTGGTGGGGTTCGGGCTCATCATCCCCATCCTGCCGTACTTCGCGCAGCGCCTCGGCGTGGGCGGCCTGGGCTTCGGCGCGCTGATCGGGACCTTCTCGCTGATGCAGTTCGTGGCCACCATCGTGCTGGGCCGGCTCTCGGACCGGCTGGGTCGGCGGCCCATCCTGCTGGTCACCATCCTGTTCAGCTTCACCGGGTACATGGTGTTCGCGTTCGCCGGCTCCTATTTAGTGCTGTTCCTGGCGCGATCGCTGGCGGGGTTCTCCGCGGGCAACATCTCGGTGGCGCAGGCCTACATCGCGGACATCACGACCCAGCGGGACCGCTCGCGCGGCATGGGGTTGATCGGCGCGGCGTTCGGGCTGGGGTTCATCGTGGGCCCCGCGTTGGGCGGGCTGGCGGGACATTACGGCGGGCCGGCGGCCGTGGGCTTCGCCGCGGCCGGGCTTTCGGCCGCGAACTTCGTCTCGGCGTATTTCATCCTCCAGGAATCACTGCGTGCGGAGCACCGGGTCACCCGGAGCCTGTTTGACGTGGGACACCTGGTCCGGGCGCTGCGGGACCCGAAGCTGGGTCCCCCGCTCCTGGTGTTCGCGCTGATCCCGTTCGCCTTCTCGGGCTACATGGTGGCGCTGCCATTGTTCACCAAGGCGCGGTTCGGCTGGGGGGAGCGCGAGCTGGGATTGTTCTTTACCATCGTCGGCATCATGGCCACCAGTGTGCAGGGGTACTTCTTCGGCCGGCTGGCCAAGCGCTTCGGCGACCGGCTGCTCGCGATCGTGGGCACGCTCGGCATGGCGATCCCCATCGCCGTGGTCCCGTTCGTGGCAGACGGGCGGACGCTCTATGGGTGGGTCGTGGTGCTCGGGTTCGCGAACAGCCTGGTGGGACCGGCGCTCACGGGGCTGATCTCCAAGCTGGTGGGCGTGACCGAGCAGGGCACCATGCTCGGGGCGGCCCAGTCGTTCTCCGCGATGGGGCGGTTCACCGGCCCGTTCGTGTTTGGAGAGCTGTACGACCGGCTCGATCCGGCGGTCACGTTCGTAGGCGCCGGCGTCATCCTGGTGCTGACCTGGCTGGTGACGCTGCGGTTCTCCGAGGGGTGAGGCCTCACCTTCATGGGTTCTTCACCCGGAACTCACGGGCCCGCACGGTCTTCTCCGGTTATCCTGCTGCGCCATCCTGACGAGGCCAATGGTGCAAGAAGCGACCGAGTGGGTTCCTAAGGTCATTTTCGGGCTCGACCCCCTCTGGGTTTCTACCGCGATCCTGATCGCCACCTACATCGCGATCATGAGTGAGCGGGTGAACCGCGCCATCGTCGCCGGCGTGGGCGCGGTGCTGATGATCATCGTGGGCGTCCTGAACCAGGACGCGGCGATCGCCGGGGTGGACTTCAACACCATCATGCTGCTGGCCGGGATGATGCTGATCGTGGGCGTCACGCGCCGGAGCGGGGTGTTCGAGTACCTGGCCATCCGGTCGGTCAAGCTCGCCAAGGCCTCTCCCGCCGGCATTCTCGTGGGGCTCTCGGTGGCGACCGCGGTCATCTCGGCCCTGCTGGACAACGTCACCACGGTGCTGCTCGTGGTTCCTGTGACCATCGCGGTGGCCAAGCAGCTCAAGATCCCGGCGTATCCCATCCTGGTGGGTGAGGTCATGGCCTCCAACATCGGCGGGACGGCCACGCTGATCGGCGATCCGCCCAACATCATGATCGGCTCGGCGGCGG
>JACPAP010000292.1 GCA_016180765.1 Gemmatimonadota bacterium | reverse complement strand
GCCAGCGCCCCGCCGGCCCGCAGGTAGGGCACCAGCGACCCCCGCACGAAGTTGGTGGCGTCCCGCACCAGGCTCTCCACGAACCCGCCGCCCTCCACCGCGAGGGAGCGCTCCAGGATGGGGTACTGGCGGGCCAACCGGGTGAGGAGCGCCTCCAGCCGCTGCGCCTGAGCGGGCAGCGCGCCGATCAGCTCCTGGGTCTGCTGCACCACGGGGGGCAGGATCAGGAAGCCGATCCCGGTGAGCAACACCAGCGAGCCCACGGCGGCCACCGCGAGGGCGCCGCCCCGGGGGAGCCCGGTGCGGCGAACGATGGAATCCGTGGTGGCGGAGAGATAGACGCCGACCAGCGCCGCAATGAACAGCAGGAAGAGGACGGTGGCGACCTGGGCGAAGAAGACCAGCAGCAATCCGACGACGAAGAGCGCGACGATGGTCGCGCCCAGCCGCCGGCCGCCCGGATCGGCCATCAGTCGCCCTTGGCGGCGTCGTCCTCGTCCACCAGCTCCGCTTCCTCCGCCACGCGATCGTCGGCCTTGCTGGTGGGCAGCTGGCGGGGCTCGGCGGTGCCGCCGGCAGGCAACATCCCCATCTTCTGCTTCAGCTCGAGCAGCTGCTGGTCGGCGCTCCCCTTGTACTCCAGCTGCTCGAACTGGCGCGCCAGGGAATCACCGGTCAGCTCGCCCGCCAGCTCGGCGGCCGCCACCGCCTGCCGTTCCATGTCCTCGATCCGCTCGGCCATGCGCTCGAAGCTCTGGAACGCCGACTGGTCCGACATGGTGGACATGGTCTGCTGGATGCGACCCGCGACCTCAGCCCGGCGCGCCCGGGCGATGAGGATATTCTTGCGGCGCTTGGCTTCTTCGATCTTGTCGTTGAGGCCCCGGAGCTGGTCCTTGAGCGCTTCGGTGTCCGCCTTGTGCTTGAGCCAGGTCTGGTGCAGCTGCTGGGCGTGTTGCAGGTGCTCGTTGTGCCGGATCAGCGCCTGCTTGGCGAGATCGTCGCGGCTCTCCTGGACCGCCAGCATGGCACGTCGCTCCCACTCGTCCCCCTGCTGCTTCTCCCGATCCACCTGGGCCAGCAGCTTCTTCTCGTCCGCGATCGCAGCGGCCACGTCCTGCTTCACCCGGGCCAGTTGCCCGCGCATGTCCACCACCAGCTGCTCGAGGACCTTCTGCGGATCCTCCGCGCGACCGATGAGCGCATTGACCCACGACCGCACCACCAGCGACATCCGTTGGAAGATGCCCATACGACCTCACACTCCTGGTTGGAGTGAACGCCCCGCGCCCGAGCGCCGCATCGTCATGTGGGACCGGCCTCGTGCTCGGCCCGGCGTCCCTGCGGCAAGGCATCGGCCCGCCGCAGCTGGAGCAGCGAGCGCTCCGCGAAGTCCAAGCGCTCGGCCAGCTCCGTCATCTCGGCCCGGAGCGCCGTCAGCTCCTGGTTCACCTGTCCCGCGAACTCCTCGAACCGCACGCCCGACCCCCCCTCGACGGCCACCCCATACCGAATCCGGTGTGCCAGGGCGAGACCCAGCGGCGATCGCGCCACGATCACCAGTGCGATCGCGAAGAAGATCCAGCCCATAACCTAACCTCCCGCGCCGACCCACGGCATCAGCGTTCCGGCAACCCGGGGCGTTCACGCTGCTGGGCCAGCAGCCGCTCCGCGAAGTCCAAACGTTCCTGCACCTCCGCCATCTCCCCGCGCAGCTCCGCAACCTCTCGGTTCAACCGCTCGATCGGCGCGTCGTCCCGCGCCCGGCCTCCAATCCGATCCGCCAGCGCCTTCCCCAGCGGGCCGCGCAGGACGAACGTGGCGCCCAGGGTGAGGGTGATGATCAAAATCACCAGCGCCGGAGCGAGGAACTCCATCAGGATCCCCTCGCCGGAGGTTTGGTGGCTCCTTCAGCGGCCGGGAGCCGTCCCGCCTCCCGATGTTGCGCCAGCAACCGCTCGGTAAAGTCCAATCGTTCCTGGACCTCCCCCAGCTCCTGACGTACGGCCTCCAGGTCCTCGAGCATCGCTTGCTGGGTCTGGTGCAGACGCTCCACGGACTCCTGGTTGGCTACCCGACCTCCCGAGCGGATGCGATCGGCGATGGCCCGGCCGACGGGCGAGATCGCCAGGAGAAACGCCGACCCACCCCCGAAGATCAGGACGATGGCGAGGATATCTTCCACGTCGCGTCACTGCCCCTTGGGAAGCGCCGGCCCCCGTTCCCGGGCCAGCAGGCGCTCCGCAAAATCCAGACGCTCCTCCAGGTCCAAGAGGCGCTGACGCAGGTCCTGTTGCTCCGCCACCTCGATGCGCAAGGCGTCCACTTCGGCTCGCAGCTGGGGCAGCTCCCCGGTGGCCGCCCCGTGCTTGCGTTCCAGGGAGCGGCCCACCGTCCGAACCACACTGGCGAGCAGCCCTGTGACCATGCCCATGGCGACGAGCGCCATCACGAACTCGAACGGGTTATTCATCGCCCGGACTCTCCCCCGGCCCCCAACCGGTCGTGTTTGGCCTGCGTCAGCAACCGCTCCGCGAAGTCCAGCCGCTCCTCCAGCTCCGGCACGCGCCCCACGCTGTCCTCGAGCGCCTCGACCCGGGCGCGAAGCTGCTGCAGCTCGCCCGCGCCGGCCCCGCTCCCCCGCTCCGTCATGAGCCGTTCGTGCCGGCGATCAATCCAACGCATCGCGACTCGATACACGCCGAACATGAACAGCACGCCCATCCCCATGCCCACGAGTGGGAAGACGACGTTCTCGATCCACAGCCAATCATATGGCATCCGCTACCTCGCCTCCGTCCCGCCCCGGCCCAAGACCGCCCGATCCCGCTGCTGCGCCAGCAGGCGCTCGGCAAAGTCCTGGCGCTCCTCCAGCTCGGCCAGCCGGTGTCTGAGCTCCTCGAGCTCGCCGGACATGCGCTCGACGTCCAGGTCCGGTTGGGGAGGGCGGTCCGTCCAGGGGGGCGCGCGCCTGATGGCCTCGGCGATCGCCTTGCCGATCGGGCCCCGGAAGATGATGGCCGCCGCGGCGCTGACGAAAAACGTGATGGGAATGAGGACTTCAGGTCCGCTCATTGCGCTCCTCGCGGGGGCCGGCCTGACTGACGCCGGGCTGCCCGGGTCGGTCACCGACCTGTACGGCCCCTGTTTCAAAAAGTGTCATCGCGGCCGTAGATGCGGCAGGGGCGGCTTGGGCGATGCGAGCGCAGGTGGGTCCCGAAGGCCGCGTCAGTGCGGCGGGCATTGCCCGAGGGACCAGGGCGGGTGCAAGCACTGCAGCGACCGGAGGGACCCCCCGCGCTCTCATCGCCCGGCGGCGCCTGCCGCTTCTCCCGCTCACTTGAGCACTCGCCGAAGGAACGCCCCGGTGTACGACCCCTCGCACCGCGCGACCTCCTCCGGGGTCCCGGCCGCGACAATGGCACCTCCTTGCTCTCCTCCTTCAGGGCCGAGGTCAATCACCCAGTCCGCGGTCTTGACGACCTCCAGGTTGTGCTCGATCACGATCACCGTGTTGCCCTTTTCCACCAGGGGATGGAGCACATCCA
>JACPAP010000291.1 GCA_016180765.1 Gemmatimonadota bacterium | reverse complement strand
GCGGCGATTCACCGAGTATGATGCCAAGGTGGAACGCCGCCTGGTTGAGCTGGAAAGCCGCATCGACAACAAGATGACCACAGGATTCGCTGCCGTGCGGGTCGAGATGGCCGACCGGCTGTCGGTGCAGGATCGCGACCTGCTGCGGTGGCTGTTCATCTTCTGGGCCGGGACGATCATACCTCTGGCCGGCCTCATGATCGCCCTGATCAAGCTCTAGGACACCTTGCGCACGCGGACTGAGCTGGCCCCTCAATCCGCGCGCGTTCCTTCATCCGGTATCACAGACACGGATTGTTCCCCGTGCCGCTGAACCTACCGCCCTCGTCCACGCAAGCGCCGACGGGCGGCTCGCCGTTCGATCGCTACGAGGTGACCCACGACACCGCAGCGCTCTCCCCGCGGGCCCGGCGCGGCCTGGAGCTGTTTCGCGGCAAGGCCAACTGCGTGGTCTGCCACGACGGCGGGTCCTTCACCGATGAGCGGTTCCACAACACCGGTGTGGCGTGGCGAGATGGCGCGTTCGCGGATTCAGGGCGGTTCGCAGTTACGCGTCGCCCGGAGGACGTGGGCGCGTTCAAGACCCCGACGCTGCGGGACGTCGAGCGGACGGCGCCGTATATGCACGACGGCAGCCTGTCGGCGCTCGAGGAGGTGGTGGAGTTCTACGACCGCGGCGGCCGCCCCAATCCGCACCTGGACGCGGCGGTGCAGCGTTTGGATCTGGGGCCGGAGGAGAAGCGGGCGCTGGTGGAGTTCTTGCGGTCGCTCAGTGGACGGCTGGCGGGGCTCTCGGCTAGCTCTTAGACCGCCCCGATCTGAACCTGATGCCACGGCTGCGGGTGCAGCCGGTTATGGCGCCCGACGCCCTCGCGAGCCGCGAGCACGCCGCTCACCACGGCGCGCGGAAAGGCCTCCGGCAGCTCCGTCGCGCCCCGCGGCAGCGTGATGGAGGCCTGGAAATCGTTGAGGTAGCAACGCCGATCCGACGGCGTGCCATCGGGGCGCACGAACCGGCGGTTGTGCTCGATCTGGATGTCCAGCCGGACGGTATCGTGGTAGCGGAACAGCTGGGCCACCACGGACCCGTGTCCGACGCCGTCGGGGAACCTCAGCGGCACTTCGGCACGCCAGCCGGCATCGCCGGGCTCATTGGTGACGGCCTCGCTCGGGGACAAACGCTGGAGCAGCGCCTCCACGAGCGGCCCGATCGCCTCGATGGTGCGATCGAGCTCCTGACGAAGTAATGATGTCCCGGACTCGAGGCAGCCTGTCATAGTGCCTCCAAATCTAACCCTCACCTGTCCTTCAATGCCAGAATCGTGCCACCCGTGGCCCTGGGAAGCCGGCTCTGCGAACCCCTTGCCCTGGAAGGGGATACCCATCGGGTGTGAGCCCAATCACCCGGGCCGGGACTGACCCGCTGGGGAGGACACTGGCGTCCTCCAGGACAGCCAGCGCAAGTTCCTGCGCTGCTCGGTTTGTGATGTTGATCACGGGCGGAGGGGCGGCAGGGGCCGCAGTGGGCGCAGGGGCCGCAGACGCACGCAAGCAGGTCGTTTCTGCGGCCTCTGCGGCTCCTGCGGCCTCTTCGGCCCAGGGCTTGCCCAGGTGGTAGGCCGGAGCTAGGTTGAAGGCACAAGCGATTCGACATAGGGCGAAAGCCCCGCGGTGGAGTTCTCGGCGCCTTTCCCGACCGCGTTACAGCCCAGGACTGAAGGCGCTATTTTTATTCCCCTCATGCCGCTTACCGACGCGCTGGGCCGCCCGCTTTCCAGCCTGCGAGTGTCGGTCACCGACCGCTGCAACATTCGGTGCCGCTACTGCATGCCCGAGGACGACTACGTCTGGCTGCCACGGGCCTCGATCCTGACGTTCGAAGAGATCGACCGCCTGGTCGGTGTCTTCTGCGGTCTGGGGCTCACGAAGGTGCGGCTGACCGGCGGCGAGCCCCTGCTGCGCCAACAGTTGGAGCATCTCGTCGCCCTGCTCAGCCGGCGGCCGGAGCTCGAGGACTTAGGCCTAACCACGAACGGCATCTTGCTGGCCCGGTCCGCGGAGCGGCTTCGCGCGGCCGGCCTCCGCCGGATCACCGTCAGCCTGGACACGCTGCGACCCGATCGGTTCACCGGGTTCACCCGGAGCGCGAGGCATGCCGACGTGCTGGCGGGGATCCACGCGGCGCTCACGGCGGGCTTCGCCAGCGTCAAGCTCAACAGCGTGGTGATCCGCGGGTTCAACGACGACGAGATCGTGGACCTCCTGGAATTCGGCCGCTCGCGCGGCGTAGAGGTCCGTTTCATCGAATACATGGACGTGGGCGGGGCCACGCAGTGGAGCCTGGAGGACGTGGTGTCCCGGCGCGAGATCCTGGCGACGCTCGGGCGGCGGTACCAAGCGATTCGCCCGCTCGCGGAGTATCCGCGATCGAGCGCGCCCGCCGAGCGGTTTGCCTTGCCGGACGGAACCACCTTCGGTATCATCGCCTCGACCACCGAGCCGTTCTGCCGCACCTGCGATCGCGGCCGCCTCACCGCCGACGGCATGTGGCTGCTGTGTCTGTACGCCGAAGGCGGGGTGGACTTGCGCGAGATGCTGCGGTCCGGCGCGGCGGACCAGGCGATCGCTGCGCGCATCACCGAGGTCTGGCGGGAGCGCACCGACCGCGGGGCGGAAGAACGGGTGACGGCACCTCGGCGAGGAGCGTTGTATCAGCTTGCCTCGCTCCGAGCCGATCCGCACCGGGAAATGCACACGAGGGGAGGCTGAGATGCCACGGACCGTGCTCGCCCTGAGTCTGGCGGTGACGGCGGCCGCCTGCAGTCACGGTCCTCCGGCTGACTTTGCCCCTAATCCGGGCCTGGTCGCACGGATCACCGGACTGCGCATCAACACGGCGCCGCGCACGGTGTGTCCGGGCGGTCAGATCCAGGCCGACTACGAGGCGGTGCTGAACGACGGCTCCACGGTCTTGTTCGAGCGGCGGTACGACAAGAAGCGCCCGCCACGGCTGCACGTGGTCTTCCTCCGTCGCACCAGCCCCGAGGCGATCCCGCAGGAAGACGGCGACTGGACCACCAACCGCGATCCCCTGGCGAGCGCCATGACCGGCTTTCGGCTCGCCGCGTTTCTCATCGCCAAACCCTCGGTGAACGGCTCCGCGGCGGTTCAACCGGAATACCACTGCGTCCCCCATGTCTTCAGCTTCACCGGCGCCGCCGGCGACCAGGGCCTGTCGGGACAGGACGGGCCGGACATCACCGTCCGTCTTCGCATCCTGCGGTCGCCGTTTTACGAGCGGCTGCTGGTGGCGGGCGTCGAGGTGGGTCAGGCTCCGCCGTTCTACGTCTTGGCCGATGCCGAGCGGTTGCCCCCGTCGGACTGGCTCATCGTGGAGTCCCGGGGTGGTCGAGGGGGACGCGGGACGGATGGCACGCCCGGCCAGGCCGGTGCGGCTGGCGCGCCGGGGTGCCCGGGCGCCAGCGGCGGGCCCGGCGGCCCGGGCGGCAACGGCGGGCCCGGGGCCGCCGGAGGTCGTGGTGGTCGGATCACGGTGATCGGTCCTCAGAACGAGCCGTT
>JACPAP010000290.1 GCA_016180765.1 Gemmatimonadota bacterium | reverse complement strand
TGACCCCGCGCGTGGCCGGCGGGCCGCTGGACTCGCCCAGCGTCACGCTGCGCGCGTCGCGCTGGTACAACTCCGTCACCAGCTGGCTCAAGGTGTCGGTGTGGGTGGAGCCCGGCGCTTCGTGGGCGGTGTTGAAGTTTGGCTTCAGGACCACCAGCTTCCCGGCCATGCCCGCCGGATCCAAGAGCTTCAAGACCTCGGCGACGCCGCGCCTGCGGTCGGCGGTGCGCACCAGCGCCACACGGCTCCAGGGTCGCATGGCCCTCGGCAGGCGGAGGCCGTCCGGCCCAACCATGGGGAGCAACGCCAGCCCGGCTGCGGTGGTGCGAACGAAGTCGCGGCGGTCGATCAGACGGAAGCTGCGGGTCATACAACCCTCCCGGGTGCGAGGCGCCCACGGCGGCCCCCAAGCCCGAGCGTCACGCTTTTCCAGGCGGGAGCCGGGCAGTCGCGGGAGGGCATTCCAACGCCCTTACAATATGGTGAAACGCGCCGGGGCGCCATGCCAGGATCTTCATCTGCTTTTCAGGTCCTGGCGTTGGCTCCAACTCGTTGATTTTTCAGCTACTTGCGGGGTTGACCCACCCCCCGAAATTGGGTATGTTTGGGGGTGTCGAAACGAGCTTCAAGAGGCTCGGGCCGCGGTGCCCATGGGTGGGGTTCCGTGGCCCTTTTTGTGCGCGTTTGACCACCGCTCGTGCCGTTCCGACCCAATCACGCCAAGCAGCGGCGGGCACGGCCAGGGGCATCGGTTGGACGGCACTCGTGAGGCTCAGCCAGCTCACCGTCCGGCAGTTCCGGAACCTCGCGTCGCTGGACCTCGAGATCCCGGAGCCGGGCGTGGTGATCATCGGCGAGAACGGTCAGGGAAAGACCAACTTTCTGGAGGCGATCTACTACCTGGTGCTCTTCCGCTCGCTCCGGGGGGCGAAAGACCGGGAGCTGGTGCGGTTCGGCGAGCCGGGGTTCTTCGTGGCCGCGGTAGCCGGCGCCCATCGCGTGACGGCCGGCTACGAAACCGCGACGCGCCGGAAGAAGGTGACGCTGGACGGCTCCGAAATGTCCAAACTCTCGGAAGCCGTGGGTACCATCCTTGCGGTCCCCTTCTCGCCGGCGGACGTGAGCCTGGTGGGTGGCGGACCCAGCGCGCGCCGGCGCTACCTGGACGTGGTGCTGTCGGTGAGCGAACCGCCCTACCTGGGCCGCCTGACGGAGCTCAAGACGGCGCTCAAGCAACGGAATGCGGCGCTCCGGCGCGGCCGCCCGGAGGAAGCGCGCGCCTTCGATGGTCCCTTCGCCCGCGCGGCCGAGTACGTGACGGCGACTCGGCGCCGCTGGGTGGAACGCTGGCACGAGCGGTTCAGGGAGCTGTGCCGGGCGCTGGGGGAACCGAGCGCGGCGGGGCTACGGTATCGGACCGGAGAGGGCACCGACGGCACGGAGGGCACGGACGACGCGGACGCCTGGTGTCGGAGGTTGGGCGCCAGGATGGAGCGGGACCTCCGTCAGGGAGTAACGACCGTGGGCCCGCATCGCGACGATCTGCGGCTGAGCCTCGCCGGGCGCGATCTCCGGATCTACGGCTCCGCCGGACAGCAGCGTACCGCGGCGATCGCCTTGCGGGTGATCGAGGCCGAAACCCTGGCGGCGACGCGCGGGGCGGCGCCCATCGCGCTGTACGACGACGTGTTCGCCGAGTTGGACGAGAACCGGCAAGCACGGCTGCTCGAGCTGATCCGGGAAGCGCTGCCGGGCCAGGCGATCGTGGCCGCACCGCGCGATTCGGAAGTGCCCGCGGCGTTGTTCGACCGGCCGCGGTGGCAGGTGGCGGGAGGGCGCCTTGACAGATGAGCGGAGGGCCGCGACCCGCGTGGGCGACGTGCTGCGACGCTACCTCGCGCGCGCGGGGTTCGGCGAGCGCTTACGGCAGGCGAGCGTGGTCGAGGACTGGCCCAAGATCGTGGGTGACAAGATCGCCGCCGTCTCTCGCCCGGAGGCCGTGACCCAGGACGGCACCTTGTTCGTCCGCGTGACGTCGGCGCCGTGGATGCAGGAGTTGCAGTTGCTCACGCCCGAGCTGCTGAAGCGGTTGGGGGGCACCAGGATCAGACGGATTATTTGGCGGGCGTGGTGAGACAGAAGGCACAGAGGAGACAGAAGGCACAGAGGGGACCGAAGGAACAGAAGGCACGGAAGCGACAGAAGGCATACACGGAGAACCGATGACCGCTCCACAGAAACGCGAAGACTACACCGCGGAATCCATCCAGGTCCTGAAAGGTCTGGAAGCCGTTCGACGCCGGCCGGGCATGTACATCGGCTCGACCGCCGCGCGGGGGCTCCACCACCTGGCCTACGAAGTGGTGGACAACTCGGTGGACGAGGCGCTCGCCGGATTCTGCGACCGGATCGACGCCACCATCCATCAGGACAACGCGGTCACCGTGGTGGACAACGGGCGCGGGATCCCGGTGGACCTCCACAAGACCGAGAAGCTGCCCGGCCTGGAGGTGGCGATGACCATGCTTCACGCCGGCGGCAAGTTCGACAAGAGCACCTACAAGGTCTCGGGCGGCCTGCACGGCGTGGGCGTATCGGTGGTGAACGCGCTGTCCGAGCGGCTGGACGTGTGGGTGCAGCGGGACGGCAAGGAGTACCACATGGCCTTCGAGCGGGGCCAGACGGTCCAGCAGCTCGAAGTCACGGGCAAGGCGAAGAAGAGCGGGACCAAAGTCACCTTCAGGCCCGACACCAAGATCTTCACCGAGACCCGGTTCGATTACGCCACGGTGGCCAACCGGCTCCGGGAGCTGGCGTTCCTCAACCGGGGACTCACGCTCACCATCCGGGACGAGCGGGACGCCAAGGAAGACAGCTTCTTCTACAAGCAGGGCCTGGCCGAATTCGTGACCTTCTTGCGCGGCAACCGGAAGGCCCTCCATCCCAAGCCCATCCAGTTCGCCACCGCCAAGGACGACGTCGAGATCGACGTGGCCTTGCAGTACGACGAGGCCTATGCCGAGAACACCTTCTCGTTCGTCAACAACATCAACACCCATGAGGGGGGAACCCACCTCACCGGGTTCAAGGCGGCGCTCACCCGGGTGATCAACGAAGTCGCCAAGGACAAGGGCCTCCTCAAGAAGGAGGACTTCACGCTGAGCGGCGACGACGTGCGGGAGGGGCTCACCTCGGTGATCCACATCAAGGTGAAGGAGCCGCAGTTCGAGGGGCAGACCAAGACCAAGTTGGGGAACTCGGAGGTCGAAGGCATCGTCAAGACGGTGGTGTACGAGAACCTCCGCAACATCCTCATGGAGAACCCCTCGGTCTCGCGGGTGGTGATCGAGAAGGCCATCAGCGCCGCGCGCGCCCGGGAGGCGGCGCGCAAGGCCCGCGAGCTGGTCCGCAAGAAGAGCGCGCTGGAGGGCGGGGTCCTCCCCGGCAAGCTGGCCGACTGCTCCTTGTCGGACCCCGCGATGTGCGAGCTGTACCTGGTGGAGGGCGACTCCGCCGGCGGCTCCGCCAAGCAGGGGCGGGACCGCCAGTTCCAGGCCATCCTTCCGCTCCGCGGCAAGATC
>JACPAP010000289.1 GCA_016180765.1 Gemmatimonadota bacterium | reverse complement strand
TCTTCGCCGAGGCCGAGGCCGCGCGGGACCACCCGACGCGCGAGTTCCACATCGTGGGCGGGCTGCATCCCAAGCTCCGGCTGTCGTACTACGCGGACCTGATCCGCGGGCTTAAAGCTCGTCACCCGGACGTCCACATCAAGGCGTTGACCGCGGTGGAGATCGCGCATCTGGCCCGGATCGAGCGGACCACCACGCGCCGCGTGCTGGAAGAGCTCAAGGCCGCAGGGCTGGACACGCTGCCCGGGGGCGGCGCGGAGGTCTTCGGTACCGCCGTGCGAGCGACCATCGCGGACCGGAAGCTCATCGCCCAGGATTGGCTGCGGGTTCACCGCGAGGCCCACGAGCTGGGGATTCCCTCGAACTGCACCCTGCTGTACGGCCACGTCGAGACGCTCCGGGATCGGGTGGAGCACCTCCGGATGTTGCGGAACCTCCAGGACCAGACCGGAGGATTCCTGACTTACATCCCGCTGGCGTATCACCCGGATCACAACGAGCTGGGCGAGCAGCTGGGCCGGGTGGGGACGGCCACCACCGGCTTCGACGATCTCAAGAATATCGCGGTGGGCCGCTTGTTTCTTGACAACATCCCGCATCTCAAGACGCATTGGCCCATGGTCACGCCGTTCATCTCGCAGATCGCGCTGCACTTCGGGTGCGACGACGTCGAGGGGACGGTGGTGTACGAGCGGGTCTACCACGAGGCCGGAGCGCACACGCCGATGATGCTGCCCTACGGCGAGATCGTCCGGCTGATTCGGGCGGCGGGCAAGGAGCCGGTGGAGCGGGACTCGCTCTACCGGCCGGTTCGGACCTTCGAACCGGACGATCCGATCTTCACCCCGGACGGGGGAACGGGGGGTTGGGAACCGGCGAGTCCGGAGCTGGTGCAGCTGGTGGGGGCGGGACGTGCGTGATCGCGCGGGCTCCGCACGCCGGCGGGATATGCGGGGTTGGTCCGGCGGAGCGTGCCGGTGCATCCCGGAGCGCGCGTCAGTGAGCGGCCGCTGCTGTTACCAAATGCGCTCGGCGCTCGCGAACTGCAGCGCGCGGAGGGATGGCACCGGCACGCGCAGCTCGCACCAAGAGGCCGCATGCGCCTAGGCCGAATCGGCTACATCAACTGCTATCCCGTGTACGGGGCCATCGACCGGGGGATCGTCCCGGTGCCTGCGGGCTTGGTCACCGGCACGCCGTCTGAGTTGAACGACTTGCTGGCCGCGGGCGAGCTGGACGTGTCCGTGGTTTCCGCCGTCGAATACGCGCGGAACGCCGCCGCCTACCACTTGCTACCGGACCTCGCGGTCTCGTGCGACGGCCCGGTGCGCAGCGTGCTGCTGTTTTCGCGCCGGCCGGTGGAGGAGCTGGATCAGGGCACCATCCTGCTGTCGGCCTCCTCCCGCACGTCGGTCTATCTGCTCCGGCTGCTATGTCAGGACGTGTGGTACGTGCGCCCCCGGTTTGCGGAAGCGCGGGCCGAGGCGGCCGACCTGGACGCGCTCGCGGGGCTGCCGCACGACGCGGTCCTCGTCATCGGCGACCCGGCGCTCATTCTGGCGGCGCGCCGGACCTACGGGTACGCCTGCGACCTCGGCGAAGCCTGGAAGCGCTGGACCGGGCTCCCTTTCGTGTTCGCGGTTTGGGCGGCCCGGCGCGAGGCGGGTCGCGCGCAGGTGCGGGCGGTTCACCTCGCCCTGCTGGAGGCACGGTCCTGGGGACTCGACCACCTCGATGACCTGGCCGCGCAGGCGGCCCAGGTCACGGGAACCGAGGTGGCCGCGTGTCGTGAGTACCTGAGCGGGCTGGATTACGGGTTGTCGTACAAGCATCTGGAAGGGCTGACCAGTTTCCTGCGCCGGCTCACCACTCGGGGGATGGTCCGCGAGGGAGCGCTGGCGTTCCTGGCGGTGGCATGATCGATCGCGCGTCTTCGGAATTCCGGTCCTATCTCGACCTCTATGAGAACGCCCCGCTCCTCGAGCTGGGCCGGCTGGCGGACACCAAGCGCCAGGAGCTGCATCCCGGCGACGTCGTCACGTACATCGTCGATCGCAACATCAACTACACCAACGTCTGCGTGGCCGACTGCCAGTTCTGCGCTTTCTACCGGCGCCCCAAGCACGCCGAGGGGTATGTGCTGTCGTTCGAGGAAATCGGCCGGAAGATCGACGAGGCGAAGCAGCTGGGCGCGGTGCAGATCCTGATGCAGGGCGGGCACAACCCCTATATCCCGTTCGACTGGTACCTGGATCTGCTGCGGTACATCAAGCGCCATCATGCGATCCACATCCACGGGTTCTCGCCTTCCGAGGTGGATTTCTTCTCGACCCGCTTCCGCCTGAGCGCCGCGGAGGTGATCCGCGCGTTGCTGGCCGCGGGCCTGGACTCCATTCCGGGCGGCGGGGGCGAGATCCTGGTGCAGGACGTGCGAGATCGGGTGGCGCGGAAGAAGGCTGGGGCCGACCGCTGGCTCGAAGTCATGGAGATCGCCCACGGACTCGGGATGAAGACGTCGGTGACCATGATGTACGGCCTGGGCGAGACCTTGGCGGACCGGATCGAGCACCTGGTGCGGGTCCGCGAGGTGCAGGCCCGCACCGGCGGCTTTACGGCGTTCATCACCTGGCCACTCCAGCCCGAGCACACCGAGATGGAGGGGACGCCCAAGACCGACGCGATCACGTACCTGCGGACGGTGGCGATCGCGCGGCTGGTGTTGGACAACGTCCCCAACCTCCAGGCCTCATGGGTCACGATGGGGCTCAAAGTGGGGCAGGTGTCCCTGCGGTTCGGGTGCAACGATTTCGGGTCGCTGATGATCGAGGAGAACGTGGTGTCGGCGGCCGGCACCACCCACCGGACCACGATCGACGAGATGCGGCGCCACATTGTTGATGCCGGATTCCGCGCGGCGCGTCGCCGCCAGGACTACTCCATCATTCCCGACGAACGTGCCGCCTGAGGTGGCCAAGAAGGACGTCCTCATCATCGTGGGCTCGGAGAGCGACCGGGACCGTGTCACCGGGGCCTTCGAGGTGTTGGACCAGGCGGGCGTGGGGTACGATTTCGTGGTCTCCTCCACCCATCGCAACCCCGAGCAGACCGCCCAGATCGCCAAGGACGCCCGGAGCAAGGGCTATCGCGTCGTGATCGCGGCGGCGGGGTTGGCGGCGGCGCTTCCCGGGTCCGTGGCGTCGCTCACCGACCTGCCGGTGATCGGCGTGCCGCTGGACGTGGGCCCGCTCCGCGGGGTGGACGCGCTCTACGCCATGGCCCAGCTTCCCAGCGGGTGCCCGGTGGGGACGGTGGGCATCGGCAACGCCAAGAATGCGGCCTTGCTTGCGCTTCGCATCCTCAAGTGCTAAGTGCTAACTGGACTTAGCAGCGTGAGCGGGGCCACAGCGGGGCCCTGTTCCCCCTGCTGAATTGACGTCGGCCGTACGGGCGGTAGAATCGGCACTGGCCTTCCTCGGGTCCGGTTATCCATGAACGTAGACCCTGCCAAGCTCCCCGACGAGTCGCACAACGCTGAGATGCCCGCGTTCATTGGGCGCTCACCCGCGATCCTCCAGCTCCGCCGGGATGCTCAGGAAGAACTGGCG
>JACPAP010000288.1 GCA_016180765.1 Gemmatimonadota bacterium | reverse complement strand
CAGAGACCGCAGAGATTATCCATGGTCTGAAGGGCAAACCCAACTAGTCTCAACTCTGTGGTCTCTACGATCTCTGCGGTGAATGCCTTACCGCCGTGAGGCATTAGACCCTTAGGAAGGCCCCGTACCATCGGAAGATGGCCTCTCCGAATACGAACGTGATCCCTGCCGCCGCCGCGAGAAAAACCCCGAACGGCACTAGCCGGCGCTTCCGGATCGTGAGCGGGATGAACACCAGCGTGCCGAGCAACGCCCCGCCGAACAGGGTGAGCAGCACACCCTTCCAGCCCACGAACGCGCCCACCATCGTCATCATCTTGATGTCCCCGCCTCCCATGGCCTCTTCACGAAACACCCGCTCGCCGGCCCAGGCGATGGCGTACAGCAAGGCGAACCCGATGCCCGCCCCGATCACCGCCGTGAGGAGTCCGCCCAACCCGCCGCGCAGGGCCAGGAGCAGCCCCAACGCCAGTCCACCCCACGTGTACTCGTCCGGGATGAGGTAGTGGCGAGCATCCGTCACCGCGATCCCGAGCAGAATGGTCCCAAACACGGCCGCCGTGAGGCCGTGGAGCGAGACGCCGTGCCACCAGACGGCGGCCGCCCACATCCCCGCCACGGCCGCTTCGATCACGGGGTACTGCACCGAGATCCGCTCGCGGCAGTGGCGGCAGCGACCCCGGAGGATCAGCCAGGAGAGGACCGGGACGTTGTCGAACCAGGCGATCGGGCGACCGCAGCGCGGGCAGCGGGACCGCGGCCGAACCACGGACTGGTCCACCGGCAGCCGGACGATGCACACATTGAGGAAGCTCCCGAACAGGGAGCCGACCAACCCGGCGGCGATGACCCCAGCCACGTCAAGAGGCACGGGCCACCTCGAACAGCACGATCCCCGCCGCCACCGCCACGTTGAGCGATTCGGCTCCGCGCGCGAGGGGAATCGCGACGCTGGCGCGGGACATCTCCCGCACCGCCGGCCGCACCCCCGCCCCCTCGTTGCCCACCACCAGCGCCAGGCGCTCGGGTGGCGACAGCCGGTGGACCGGGCTGCCGTCCGCCGCGGCCGCCCAGACCGTCGCGTCCGTCTCCCGCACCCAGGCTCGAAACTCACCATCCCCCGCCATCGCCCAGGGCAGCCGGAAGGTGGCTCCCATGGCGGCACGCAGTACCTTGGGGTTGGAGGGCTCGGCGCTGCCGGGGAGAAGAATGGCGCCGGCCGCGCCCAGCGCGAACCCGGTGCGGATCAAGGTCCCGACATTCCCCGGATCCTGCACGGCGTCCAGCACCAGCACCGGAGCCCGGCGGGCGGGACGGATGTCGGCCAGGGACCAGCGGGGCGGCTCCAGAACGGCGAGCACCCCCTGCGGCGTGTCGGTGTCGGCCAGCTGCTCCAGGGTGCGCGGGGTGACGATGACGACGGGGACGTCGTGGCGGCCCAGGGTCTCGAGCAGGGCGGCGCCGCGGGGACCGGCATCCAGATCGTTCGCCGCGACCACGCCGTGCAGGCGAACGCCGGCGGCGAGGGCCTCCTCCACCAGCCGCACGCCTTCGGCGACGGCGAGTCCGCGCCGGCGGCGGCCTTTGCGCCGTTGTAGATCACGCACCAGGGAGACGAGATTAGAGGTCATGGGCGCGTTGAATGTGGGTTGTGACCCTGGTTTCGCCAAGCCGCTGGGATGAAGATCGCGCTGACCATTGCGGGATCGGACTCGGGCGGCGGCGCCGGCATCCAGGCGGACCTCAAGACTTTCCACCAGTTCGGGGTCTTCGGCACGTCGGTGGTGGTCGCCATCACGGCGCAGAACACGCGCGGCGTGCGTGCGGTTCACACCGTGCCGGTGGATACGGTGCGGGCCCAAATGGCGGCCCTGGCGGAAGACCTCCCGCCCTCAGGCACCAAGACCGGCATGCTGGCGACCCGGGAATTGGTGGAAGCGGTGGCGGACGGGATCCGGACCCACGGATTTCCCGGGTACGTCCTGGACCCGGTCATGGTGGCCACCTCCGGCGACCGATTGCTGGACCGGGATGCCGAGCGCTCCATCGCCGAGCGCCTGGTGCCGCTGGCGACCGTGGTGACCCCCAATCTGGACGAGGCGCGCATCCTGGTGGAGCGCGACCTGCGTACGCACGAGGACTTGGAAGCCGCGGGGCGGGCGTTAGTCGGGATGGGGGCCAAAGCGGCGCTGGTCAAGGGCGGCCATCTGGAAGGGACCGAGGTGATCGACGTGTTGGTTACGGCTACCGCCGTGCGGGCGTTTCGGCACACCCGAGTCAACACCACGTCCACCCACGGCACGGGCTGCACCCTGTCTGCGGCCATCGCCGCCGGGCTGGCGCGGGGTGGCTCGTTGGAGCACATCGTGGGCCGGGCACTGGATTTCGTGCACCGGGCGATTCAGCGAGCGCCCGGGTTGGGCTCGGGACATGGGCCGCTGAACCACTTCGTGGACACGTCGAAGTAACGTGACCGAGCCCCGGTTGCGCTTCCCCCGCCCCCCTCGCGAGCGTGAGATCTTCTGCAACCGCACGCTGAACCTGCGCTCCATCCGGGCCATCGGCTACGACATGGACTACACGCTGGTGCACTACCGGGTGGAGGAGTGGGAGCGGCGGGCCTATGAGTACATGCAGCGGAAGCTGCTGGATCAGGGCTGGCCGGTGAGCGAGCTGGGTTTCGATCCGCAGCTCATGATCCGGGGCCTGATCCTGGACCTCCAGCTGGGCAACGTGCTCAAGGCCAACCGCTTCGGGTACGTCAAGCGGGCCTATCACGGCACCCGCCAGATGGACTTCGAGGAGCAGCGGGAGATGTACGCCCGCACGGTGGTGGATCTCGCCGAAGACCGCTGGGTGTTCCTCAACACCTTGTTCACGCTGTCCGAAGGGTGCATGTACGCGCAGCTGGTGGACCTGCTGGACCGCGTCCTTGACCGGGGCCTGGTGCTCAACGCCGACATCATCATCTCCCTTGCCGGTGTCCCCCTCATCGGCATCAACCTGAGGGCCGCCCTGGCGGGAATGGAGACCATGGTCAGACACGGTGTCATGACGGAGTGGGACCAGAGCATCCGGGCCCGCGAGACGGAAGCCTCGAAGGTCTCCCAGGCAGCGGCCGGGTGCAACGAGCAGCTTCCTTTAGCGACGGCAGTGTCGCACCAGTAGTTGCAAGAACTACTTCGGCGTGGAGCAACCACCCTAAGCCAGGGACGGGCAGGCGCCTGTGCAGTGAGCGGACAGATGCCAACAGAGCCCAATAGCTTCTCAGGAGAGACGATGGCCAGAGCAATAGGGATTGACCTGGGTACCACCTACACAGTGGTGGCCACCATACAGGAGGGACGGCCCCGGACCGTGCCCAACGCCGAGGGCCAGCACCTCACTCCATCGGTGGTCGCCTTCACCAGCGCGGGCGAGCCCCTGGTGGGTCAGCGCGCCAGACGCCAGGCCGCGGCCAATCCCCAGGGCACCGTCTTCTCCATCAAGCGCCGCATGGGCTCGGACTATGTGGTGAAGGCTATCGGGAGGGAGTACACACCCCAGGAGGTCTCTGGCCTCATCCTGCGCAAGGTCAAGGCCGACGCGGAGGAGCGCCTGGGCGAG
>JACPAP010000287.1 GCA_016180765.1 Gemmatimonadota bacterium | reverse complement strand
GGTTCTCACCGGCGTAGGCTCCCTGCGCGCGGTAGGAGGTGTCCTTCCAGTACTGGAAGATGGTCGCCGAGCGAATGGGGAAGAGATGCGCCGCGGCAGCGGCCACCGTGGGCGACCAGTCCACCAGCGCCGTGAGGTTATCCAGGATCCAGACGCTCCGGCCGTGCGTGCCGAGCACGAGATCGTTGTCTCGCGGGTGGATCTCGAGATCGTCGTACAATGTGGTCGGGAGATTGGGCATGAACCGGACCCACGAGCCGCCCGCATCGTTCGACGCATACAGGGCATGCTCCGTGCCCAGGAACAGCAGGCCTGGATTGGCGTGATGCTCCGCGATCACGTTCACCGATCCCGAGGGCAGCCCACTCACGCGGGCGGTCCAGGTGCGCCCGAAATCCTCGGTGCGGAACACGTAGGGCGCGAAGTCGCCGTCCCGGTGCGCGTCGAACGTGACGTAGGCGGCGCCGGGCCCGCTTCGCGACGCGGCCACGCGACTCACGAACGCCCCGTTGGGCGCGCCGCGAATGTTGCGCGACACCTCGCTCCACGTCTTCCCCCCGTCGCGGGACACCTGCACGTTGCCGTCGTCGGTCCCCACCCAGAGAATCGCACGATCCAGCGGCGACTCGGCGATGGTGCTGATGGCGCCGAACGACGATTCGCCGTCGTAGCGGGAGAGGGTGATGTCCGCGCCGCGGACGCCCATGAGCGCCAGCGTATCCCGATCAATGCGGCGCGTGAGATCCTCGGTCCGCTCCCAGCTCGCTCCGCGATCCCGGGAGATGAAGAGCCGGTTCCCACCGGCGTACACCACGGCGGGGTCGTGGCGCGACACCAGGGTGGGCGAGTTCCACTCCCACCGGTACTCCGGTTCCCCCGGCGCAGGCGCAGGCGTGATGTCGAGAATGTCTCCGGTCTCGGCATCGACACGCGTGAACCCGCCGTCATTGGAATTGCTGTAGACGTAGCGATGGCTGGTGGGGTCCGGCTGGTGGTACATCCCGTCGCCGAAGCCGATCTGGCGCCAGTCGTCGTTGAAGATGCCCTCCCAATGCCGCGTGGCGCTGGGGCCCAGCCAGGAGTGATTGTCCTGGAGCCCGCCGTACACGAAATACGGCTCCCGCATGTCGAGGCCGATGTCGTAGAACTGCGCGATCGCGAAGTTGTTGATCTTGTCGTAGGTGGCGCCGCGGTCCCAGGTCTGGTACAACCCGCCGTCCCCTCCCAGCAGGAAGTGCTTGGTATTGTCGGGGTCGATCCAGAGTGCGTGATGATCGGCGTGCACGCCAACATCGTAGGTCGGCGCGGTGGGAAGCTGGCTGAAGTTGGCGCCGCCGTCCTCGCTCACATACGACTGCGTCCCGAGCACGTAGACGCGATTCTCGTCACGTGGGTCGATGAAGATCTCGCTGTAGTACATGGGCCGCGGGTTGAGGTTGTTGACCCGCCGCCACGACTCGCCGCCGTCCGTGCTGCGGTAGGTCCCGCCCTGCCCACGATGCTCAATGGTGGCACTGAGGACGCGGGAATTGGATGCGGCGATCGCCAGGCCGATCCGACCGATGTCCCCGGATGGCAAGCCGTTGCTCAGCCGCCGCCACGTGCGACCGCCGTCCGTGGTCTTGTGGATGCCGCTCCCCGGCCCGCCGCCGTTGAAGCCCCAGGCGCGGCGCAGCCGTTGATACGTGGCCGCGTACAGGGTGTTGGGATCCGCGGGGTCCACACCTAAGTCCACCGCTCCCGTGAGCGTGTCCAGGTAGAGCACCTTGGCCCAGGTGCGCCCTCCGTCCGTCGTCTTGAACACGCCACGCTCGGGATTGGGCTTCCACAGGTTGCCCAGCGCCGCCACGTAGGCGATGTCGGGGTTGGCGGGGTGCACCACGACCTTGCCGATGTGCCTGGTCTCCACCAGTCCCAGGTGGGTCCACGTCTTGCCAGCGTCAGTGGAGCGGTACACCCCGTTGCCCCACGAGGTGCTCTGGCGATTGTTCTGCTCGCCGGTGCCTACCCAGATGACGTCAGGATTGGAGGGCGAGATGGCGACGTCGCCGAAGGTGCTCACTGGCTGATCGTCAAAGATGGGCGTCCAGGTGGTCCCGTTGTTGGTGGTCTTCCACAGGCCCCCGGAGGCGGTGGCGACATAGACCGTCGAGGGATCGTTGGGCAGGGCTTCCACGTCGTGGATCCGGCCGCCGGTCACGGCGGGACCGATCTCTCGGAATCGCAGCCCCGAGAGCAGCTCCGCGCTGAGGGGCGCCTGCTGAGCGCCGGTCCCGGCTGGAGCGATCACCAGGATCGCGAGCACGGCAGGGAGATAACGGATCGGGCTGGTCATAGCTGACTCCTACAGGAAGGCGAACCACTGATGAAGGCACGCGAATGTAGTCCGGGATGCCCGCCCCTTCAACCGGGACGCAGCGAGGGCGATGTTTGATGCGTGGCGCCCCAGCTGGTAACCGACCCAACCTCTCTCCGGGACCTCACCGCCCGGCTGTCGCGGGCGACCCGGATCGCGCTGGACACCGAAGCCGCCTCATTCCACCGCTACACCGACCGGGTGTACCTGGTCCAGGTGAGCTCGGATGACGAGACCGCGTTGATCGATCCGCTCCTCTTGCCCGATCTCTCACCCTTAGGAGACTTGCTCGCGAACGATCGGGTCGAAGTGGTGTTCCACGACGCCGACTACGATCTGCGCGTCCTGGACCGCGACTACGGCTTTCGGGCACGACACGTGTTCGACACGCGCGTCGCGGCTCAGCTGCTGGGCGAGCCGGCGGTGGGATTGGCCGCGCTGTTGGAGAAGCATTTTGGCGTGGTGCTCGACAAGAAGCTCCAACGCGCGGATTGGTCCGCCCGCCCGCTGACGCCGGAGATGATCGCGTACGCCGCGGCGGATACGATGTACCTTCCCAAGCTGCGCGATCAGCTGGCCGACCGGTTGAAAGCCGCGGGCCGGATGGCGTGGGCGGAAGAGGAATTCCGACAGTTGGAGGGCGTGCGCTGGACCGCGTCCCCGACGGAGGACAGTTGGCTGCGGCTCAAGGGCGCCAAGGTCCTGCCTCGCCGGTCGCAGGCCGTGCTGCGGGCGTTGCACCAGTGGCGGGAGCAAACCGCGCGAGCGCTGGATCGCTCACCCTTCCGAGTGGTACAGAACGAAGCGCTCCTCGCGATCGCGCGGGCTGCGCCCCGCAGCCAGAGCGAGTTGCTCGCCGTGCGCGGGCTGCCGCCGTCCGTGGGGCGCCGCTACGGAGCGCAGCTCCTCGCGGCCGTCGAGATGGGACTGGCCGATCCTCTCGACAGTCTGCCGGTACCCGCCCGTGGCTCTCGCCCGAGGCCGGACCCGGCCCAGGAAGCTCGGTTCGAGCGACTGAAGGCGCTACGGAATCGGCGTGCGAGCGAATTGAAGTTGGAGCCGGGAGTGCTCTGCCCCAACGGGGCGCTCCAGGCCGTGGCCCGGGTCGCCGGGCCCGCGCCCTCCCCGGAACATCCCCGCGTAGGCGGCGTCGAGCAGCCCTTGCTCCAGCTCGCCTGGATCCACGTGCACGCCGTCCTCGCGCTTCTGCGCGTCCTCGGGGTTGAAGATGCCGCCGATGGACTTGCCGCCG
>JACPAP010000286.1 GCA_016180765.1 Gemmatimonadota bacterium | reverse complement strand
ACCAGGCCGGGCCGCGCGGAGGGTGCGGGCCGGTCATCCTTGCGGCGACGAACCACGGTTCAGGAGGCCCTCATAATAGCGCCCCGCGCCTGGAGCAAGCGTGAGGTAGCGCACGTCCATCCAAAGTTTGGCGCGCGCCGCCCTTCTTCCCGACCGACCTTGGGTGTGGACCCGGAACCACAGCCGGCGCTAACGGTCATGGGTCAAAGTGGACCAGTAGGCGGCGTAATCGGTGATGGAGCAGTTAAAACTGGACCGGTTAGGTCGCCGTAACCCCTTCTGTCGCCGTAACCCCTTCACTTGCGATGCGGTTATGGTGCCTCTATATTGAAAGATTGGATACGAAAAAATCACAGCTGCCCGGGAGGCCGCCCGTTTGAAAGTCCGTTCCAGCGTTCGAGTCATCTGCGAGCACTGTAAAGTCGTCCGTCGTCGCGGCGTGACCCGCGTCATCTGCAAGCGGAACCCCAAGCACAAGCAGCGGCAAGGCTGAGCGCACATGGCCCGCATCGCCGGCGTTGACCTCCCGCGGGAAAGGCGGGTCGAGATCGCCTTGACCTACATTTACGGGGTCGGCGTGCCGACCTCCCAGCGGATCCTGGACAAGACCGGCGTCAATCCGGATACCCGGGTCCGGGACCTGTCGGACGCGGAAGTCGCACGCCTGCGGCAGGTGATCGAGCGCGAGGTAAAGGTCGAGGGCGCTCTTCGCACCGAAGTCGCGATGAACATCAAGCGCCTGATGGACATCGGCAGCTACCGCGGCGGGCGGCACAAGCGCGGGCTGCCGGTACGCGGGCAGCGCACCCACACCAACGCGCGGACCAAGAAGGGTCCGCGGCGGGCCATCGCCGGCAAGAAGAAAGTGATCGCCAAGAAGTAGCCCATGACCCAACCCCAAGCTCCGGAACCCACCCCCGAATCGAAGCAGCCGGTCCCGGCCCCGACCCCGGCGCCGGCGGCCAAGCGAGCCAAGCGCGTGGTCGAGGCCGAGGGCATCGTGCACATCACGGCCACGTTCAACAACACGCTGGTGACCATCACGGACAGCAAGGGGAACGCCATCGTGTGGGGGTCCGCCGGGAAGTCGGGGTTCAAGGGCTCCAAGAAGTCCACCTCCTTCGCGGCCACGGTGGCGGCGGAGAACTGCGCGCGCGAGGCCCTCAACCTGGGGCTCCGGCGGGTCCATGTGCGGGTGCAAGGTCCGGGGGCCGGCCGCGAGTCCGCCATCCAGGCCTTGGCCAGCGCCGGGCTCCATATCATGTCCATCAAGGACGTGACACCCATTCCGCATAACGGGTGCCGGCCTCCCAAGAAACGGCGGGTCTAGCGCCATGGCACGCTATACCGGGCCGGTCTGCAAGCTGTGCCGGCGGGAGGGCACCAAGCTCTTCCTCAAGGGCTCGCGCTGTTTGACCGAGAAATGCGCGGTAGACCGCCGGGCCTACGCGCCGGGCCAGCACGGCCAGTCCTCGGGACGGCGGCGCAAGCAGTCGGAGTACGCCAAGCAGCTGCGCGAAAAGCAGAAAGTCAAACGGATCTACGGACTGACCGAGCGGCAGTTCCGGAACATCTTCGAGCGAGTGGCCCACGAGCCCGGTGTGACCGGCGAGAACTTGCTGATCGAGCTGGAGCTGCGGCTGGACAACGTGGTCCATCGCATGGGGTTCGCCCCCAGCCGGCAGGCCGCGCGGCAGCTGGCCCGGCACCGGCACGTGCAGGTGAACGGCCGTACCGTGGACATCCCCTCCTATCGGCTGCGTCCGGGAGACGAAGTGCGGGTGGCGCCGGCGAGCCGCGAGCTGGCCAGCGTGCAATCGTCGCTGGCCGCGCTGTCCCGGGCGGCGCCGGTGTCCTGGATCGCGGTGGACACGGAGAAGGCGACCGGCAAGATCACCGAGCGACCCACGCGCGACGCGATTCCTACGCCCGCGCAGGAACAGCTGATCGTCGAACTGTACTCCAAGTAACCTATGCCCATTGATCTGACTGGACTGGTCCGACCCCAGCTGGTCGAAATGACCAAGCGGGAGGACAACCCCTTCGCCGCCGAGTTCCGGCTCCAGCCGCTCGAGCGCGGCTACGGCTACACGCTGGGCAACGCGTTGCGGCGCATGTTGCTGTCCTCGCTGCGCGGGGGGGCGGTGTGGGCCTTCCGGCTGGACGGGGTGGTGCACGAGCACCAAACCGTCCCCGGCGTGGTCGAAGACATTCACCAGATCATCGCCCGCCTCAAGGCGCTCACGCTGGTGCTGGCGGACGACGTGGACGAAGTGGTGCTGCACATCAAGGCCGGCAAGGCCGGCCCGGTGCGGGCCCGGGACATCGAGCCGCACGGCTCGGTCCGGATCCTCCAACCGGACTACGTGCTGTTCACGCTCCAGGAAGATCGTGAGATCACCGGAGAGCTGCACGTCAACAAGGGACGCGGGTACGTGGAGGCGGCGCAGCATCCGGTGGACCGGTCGCTCCCGGTGGACCTGGTGCGCATCGACGCCATCTACAATCCGGTGCGCCGCGCCAACTTCACCGTGACCGAGACCCGCGTGGGCCAGCGCACCGACTTCGACCGGTTGACCCTCACCGTGGAGACCAACGGCGCCCTCACGCCGGAAGACGCGGTGGCCTACGGTGCCGCGCTGTTGCAGGAGCACTTCCGCTACTTCGTGGATTTCGGCCGGGTCCCCATGGTCGCGGCGCAGGGGAACGGCGACGCGGGGCACGACGCCGCCCGGTTGCGCGACCTGCTCGCCAAGCCCATCGACGAGTGCGGCCTGTCGGTCCGGTCCATCAACTCGCTGAAGAACTCTAACATTAATACCTTGGGCGACCTGGTCCGGTACAGCGAAGAGGACATGCTCAAGGTCAAGAACGTGGGCGAGAAGGCGCTGGGCGAGATCGCCGAGCTGTTGCGGCGTGAAGGCCTCAACTTCGGCATGGAGTTCGAGGAGACCGACGGCACCCTGGTGGTGACCAATCCGGGCGCGGCGCCGACGGCGCACGCGGGAGCGGCCGAGGAGGGCTGATGCGCCACCGCGCGCGCGGCCGGCAGCTGAGCCGGACGGCGAGTCACAAACGGGCGACGCTGGCGAACCTGGCGACCTCGCTCCTGGCGTACGACCGCATCGTCACCACCGAGGCCAAGGCCAAAGAGCTGCGGCCCTACGTGGAGCGGTTGATTACCCTGGCGCGCCGCGGCGGGCTCCATGCCCGGAGGCAGGTGGAGCGCCGGATCAAGAGCCGCGCGGTTTCGGGACGGCTGTTCCAGGAGCTGGGGCCGCGGTTCGCGGCGCGGCCGGGAGGCTATACCCGGATCGTCAAGATCGGGCACCGCGTCGGCGACGGCGCCGAGATGGCCCGCATCGAGCTGGTGACGGAGTGACGGGGAAGGGCACGACCGAATCGACGACGGGGACCCTAGGGTGCCCATTTTTGTTGGCCCGCCCGGGCCAGGGCCGTCCGCCGAGGCGCTTTCTGAATCCGGTTGGACTTGATACACTCGGTGCAGACCCGAAGGCGCCGAGGCCTGCCGTCCACCAGGACGCGCAGGCGCTGGAGATTGGGGTACCACCGCCGCCCGGTCTTGTTGTTCGCGTGGCTGACGTTGTGACCAAACCGCGGTCCTTTGCCGCAG
>JACPAP010000285.1 GCA_016180765.1 Gemmatimonadota bacterium | reverse complement strand
GACGGCGTGGGGCTTGGCGTGGCGGCGCGGTAGCCGGCGCCGCCCGATCTGGGGCGGGAGGCTTTCGGCGCGCCGGGCGATGCGGGGGGTTGACCGAACGCCCGGGCCACGATACAGTGCATGGGTCACCGCGGGGTGGAGCAGCCCGGTAGCTCGTTGGGCTCATAACCCAAAGGTCGCTGGTTCAAATCCAGCCCCCGCAACCAGCAAAAACGGCGGGTTAGCCAACACTGACTAACCCGCCGTTGCCGTTTCAGGCGCCACTAGGCCAGAATCTTGGCCACTAGACCACGCAAACCCAACGGGCGCTAGCTGGCGCTGGCCTTCGCCTGTGGCGTGCGCTGCGCGTCAACGCCGCTAGGCGCCGCCTGCGCCAGCAAGTGCGCCGCCCGGACGTGGTCTGCTTGACTGACTATGTGGTAACGATCGAACACAGACCGCGTGCGGTGCCCGGAGATTTCCATCGCCACTCGTTCAGGAACGCCCGCGTTCACCATGCCGCGCATGGCGGTACGTCGAAGGTCATGGCGTAGGGCGCGGGCGATGCCTGACGGATTCTGTAGCAACCATGCCCGCCGGGCGCGCCGCGCCTCACCTGTGAGGCTACCTAGCTCAGCGTCGAGACATGCCGTGTGCCACGCACGGGTGAAATCGGCGATGCGCCGCCCACGGAGTGGACCTTCGGTGTGGACAAAAAGATAGGGCGTGACGATGCCAGAGGCTCGTTGCCACGCGTCCACACGTTCAAGTTGTGCCTCGATTGCGACGCGTAGCGTTGGCGTCAAAACCACGCTCCGCGCGTCGTCGTTTTTGGTGGAGCCCGCGTCTAGCCCAACTTCCGCAGTTCGAGGGGGTCAGGGTCGTAGTTTCAGGCACTTAGTGAAAAAGTCGGCACTACACGGAGGCGTTTTCGAGGGCGGGAGATTGGATCCTGAGGCGTTCGGGTAGGTCGAGGCCGAGGCGGTCGAGGAGCGCGGCTTGGGCGGCGTCCGGGCGCACCACGCAGCGCAAGCGCAGTTGGCGGCCGTCCTCGGTCGGCAAGACGACGTCGGTGCTCTGAATGCGGCGGAGCTCGTCGAGGATCGTCCGTGGACTCTGCCCGAGCCCGGCGCGGCGCTGCCACTGCTCGAGGGTCTTCCACAGCACGTAGGCCAGGAAGCAGACGAGGATGTGGGCCTGGACCCGGTCGGCCCGCTGATGCCACACCGGACGAATGCCCAGCTCGCTCTTCTGGATGCGAAAGGCGGCCTCGGCGTCGGTGAGCTGGATGTAGGTTCGCCACAGCTCGTCAGGGTTCCAGTCGGTCACGTTGGTGCGCAGCACGTAGCAGCCTTCGCTCCAGCGCGCCCAGTCGTCCCACTCCGGGCGGGCCGTCCACTCCAGCCGCACGCCGGCCCGCAGCGTCGGGTCGGGGACGAAGTCGATGACGTAGCGGCCCGCCGCCCGCTGGTTCTGTTCGAGCAGCCGGCCGACCTGCCGCTCCAAGCGCCGCACGTCGAGCGGGCGGCGCGCGTGTTGCAGGCGCCGCTCCAGCCGGGCCAGGCGCGCCTCGATCCGGCGCGCGAAGCGCTCGTGCATCGCCCGCTCTTTCTCACGCCGCTCCACCGAGCGGATGAGCACGAAGGTCTCCACGCCGTCGGGGCCCAGACACTGCTTGGCCTCGATGCCGTCGCGGACGGCCTGCCAGTCCCGGGCCTCGGCGAGCGCCCGGGTCCACTTGCGGAGCTCGCTCTTGGGCGTGCCGACCAGATACCGCCGCCCCGTCTCCCGCAGCCACTCGAGGTTGTCTTCGCTCGTCATGCCGCGGTCCATCACCCAGATCCGCTGGGCCAGGCCGTAGCGCGCCTCCATCGCCTCGACGATCTCCTCGACCGTCGTGACGTCCGTGCGATTGCCGGGGAAGACCTCGTAGCCGACCGGCAGCCCCTCGCGCGTGACGACGAGGGCCAGGCAGACCTGCTTGCAGTCGGGGCGGTGATCGCGGCTGTGGCCCCGCTGGGCCAGCGGGTTGGCCGCAGCCAGCCCCTCGAAGTACACGCTGGTCACGTCATACAGCAGCAGATCGTAGTCGAGGGCGAACAGCTCGCCGAGCCGGGCGACGAGATGCTGTTCGAGCGCCGGCTTGTGCGGGAGCAGCCGATCGAGGGCCCGATAGAGCCGGTCGTCATTGACCAGCGGGGCCGGCAGGGCCAGCAGGTCCTCGAGCGCCGTGCCCCGATACCACGTCTCGGCGATGTGCAGCTCGCTCGACGGCTCGCTCAGCCGCGCCAGCACGAGGACGGCGACCATCGTGGCCCACGGCACGGCTTCCCGGCCTTCGGGGAGCAGCCGCGCCAGCACCTCGTCCAGCCGCAGCGCGCGCCAGAGCGTCCAGCCCAGCCACACATCCCCGAACCGCCGGCCGCGCTCCAGGCGAATCCGCTTGAGCCGGATGGGGATGGCCTCGGCGGCGGCGTCCGCGCTGAACAGGTCGGGCTGCTCGCGGTCGCCCGTGATCGCGCGCGCCAGCGCCTTCGCCTGCGCGCGCCCGGCCGCATCGAGTTCGCCGAGGTGGGCGACGGTGTGCTGGACGACCTTGCGGCCGACGCGGACCGAGCGGACCAGGCGCCAGTACCGATGGACCTTGCCGTCTTTCCGCCGGGTCGTGTGACGGAGGTACATTGCCTAGCTTATCCGTCACCGCGGTCGGGGAAGTCAACGAACTTGGTCGGCACTACATCGCCATTTCCGCCCGCGGTCGCCGACGGCGGCACGAGATACGAGCGGCGCGACCCTCCGATCGCGCCGTTCCCCTACTCCAACTGCGGAAGTTGGGCTAGGTCTATCGCCCGGCGCGGCGGCCCCCGGCTACCGTGGCCCCAGACCGAGGAAGAGGGTTTCCGTCACGCCCTGGGCGAGCACGTCCGCTCCCTTCTCCGAGAGCGCCTCGAGCTGCCCGTCCACGAGGAGGGCCGACAGGCCGTGGACGGTGGACCAGGCGGAGAGCGCCAGCGCCTCCGGATCGCCGGCACGCACGAACCCCGCGCGCTGACATTCGGCGACCGCCTCGACAAGGAGGCCGAAGGTCTCGAGGGCCGCGGCCTGCAACGGAGGGTAGGCGGACCGGTCGGCCACCTCGCGCCCGAACATCACGCGGAAGTGGGCAGGGTGCGTGCTCGCGAACTCGACGTAGGCGAGGCCGAGCGCCCGGAACCGCGCGAGCGCGCCGGCGGCTTGGGCCGCGGCGGCCCGGCGCATCGCAGCCGTCAGGGCGCGAAACCCTTCCTCGGCGACGGCCGCCAGCAGGGCTTGCTTGTCGGCGAAGTGGCGGTACGGCGCGGCCTGCGACACGCCCGCCCGCCGCGCGGCCGCCCTGAGCGTCAGCGCCTCGGCCCCCTGGTCCTCCACGAGCCTGAGCGCTCCGTCCAGGAGGGCGCGGCGCAGGTTGCCGTGGTGGTAGGTCTTGCGGCGGCGCGCCATGGCGTACTCCTCGCCGGTGACGATACCACTTAGATGTTGACACAGTCAACATTGCATGTTAACGACGTTGACATGAGAGGGATCTTCCTCGGCTTCACGCCCTGGATCGCCTACTGGGTCCTCGCCGGCGCCGGGCTCCGGCTCGCCGGCCTCGTCGCGGGGCTGGCCCTCGCCCTGGCCCTGTGCGCG
>JACPAP010000234.1 GCA_016180765.1 Gemmatimonadota bacterium | reverse complement strand
GGTTCGCCGGCCACGCCCACCCCCAGTTGAGGTGGGCGCCCCCGATCACGCCCGGTGGATCGGGCTCCTTGCGCATGGCGAGGTTTTGGTCCGGGTTGGGGAACACGCCGCAGTAGATCCACGAGGCGCAGGGGGTGGAGCCGTCATCCTCGAGATCGGCGAAGCCCGCGAGATGGCGATCGGGCGCGCCCGTGTAGTAGCCATTGATCTCACGCAGGACCTTCTGGACGTCGGGCTCGCCGGGCAGGGCGGGCACGTCGGGCTCGAAGTCCCACGTGAGGTTCTTGATGCCTTGATCGCGCGGCAGTTCGCTGGTGGCGTAGATGCGCTTGAGTCTGAGCCCGAGTTGATAGGTGAACCACGGATCGGAGCGGCACTGGCCTGGCGGCTGGGCGGCCCGGAAGTGCCACTGCAACATCCGCTGGGTGTTGGTGAAGCTGCCCTCCGTCTCGGCGACCTGCGCGGACGGGAAGAAGAACACTTCGGTGTGAATGTCTTCGGGCTGGACCTCGCCGGATTGGACCTCCGGCGCGCGATACCAGAACGCGGCCGTCTCGGTGATGAAGTTGTCCTTCACCACCAACCAGTCGAGGTTGCGCAGGCCCTTCCGCTCCAGGCTGGCGTTGAGCGAGGTGGCCGGGTTCTGACCGATGCAGAGCATTCCCTTCACTTGGGCCTGGGCCATGGCGACGAACATGGGCATGTGCGAGTGGTCGCCGCTGATCTTGGGATGCCAGTGGTAGCCGAAGTCGTTCTCGGGCCGCGCCGCGTCCCCGTACATGGACTTGAGGTAGGACACCAGGAACTTCGGCATGTTGGCCCAGTAGCCCGTGGCACTCGCCTCCGAGGCGAGGTACTCGCGCAGGGTTCCGTGCCGCTTCAACGCGGACGGCGCCGGCATGTAACCATGGATGCTGTGGTAGAGAGTCGGCACGTCGGTCGAGCCCTGGATCGAGGCGTGCCCCCGGAGCGCCATGACGCCCCCGCCCGGCCGTCCGATGTTCCCCAGCAAGAGCTGCAGCAGGGCGCAGCAGCCGATCATCTGCGGGCCGTAGGTGTGCTGGGTCCAGCCCACGGCGTAGACCCAGGCGGTGGTGCGATCGGTACCTGAGTTGGCGAGGACGGTGTCGGCGACCTGAAGAAACGTCTCCTGGGGACAGCCCGTGACCCGCTCCACCATGTCCGGGGTGTACCGGCTGAAGTGGCGCTTGACGATTTGAAGGACGCAGCGCGGGTGCTGAAGGCTCTCGTCGCGCAGGGCCGGTGACCGTCGCAGCGAACCGATGACTTCGTCGAACGGCGCGCGGTGCGCGGTGCGCGGCGCGCGGGGGGGACCAGGCCACCTGGCGTACTGCCAGCTCCCCGGGTCGTATTGCCCAACGAAGCCATCGAACGGCCAGTCCTTCTTGTTGCCGGTGTACTGCACCAGGCCGGAGAAGACGCCGTCCAGGTCTTCGGTGTCCTGGAAGGCCTCGGAGATGATGGTGGCCGCGTTAGTGTAGTTGACCACGTATTCCTGGAAAAATGGGTCGGTGTTCCACCGCTGGCTGTTCAGGACGTAGTTGATCAACCCACCGAGGAACGCGATGTCGGCGCCGGCCCGCACCGGGGCGTAGATATCCGCCATGGCGCTGGTCCGGGTGAAGCGGGGATCGACGTGGATGAGCTTGGCCTCGTGCTCCACCTTGGCCTTCATGGGCCAGCGGAAGGCCACCGGATGGCATTCGGCCATGTTGGAGCCCTCGATCACGATGCAGTCGGAGAGCTCCAGGTTGCGCGGGTAGAGGGTCGCCGCGCCGCGACCGAGCCGGGTCCCCAGACCGGGGACGCTAGAGGAGTGTCATATGCGGGCCTGGTTTTCGATGGCGACGATCCCCAGCCCTCGCATCAGCTTCTGTTGGAGGTGATTCCACTCGTTGTCGAGCGTGGCGCCGCCCAGCGAGAAGATCGCCGTGGTGTGGTTGACCAGGGTCCCGTCGCTCAGCCGCTCGACGAAGGTCTCGTCCCGGGTTCGCTGCACCAGCTCCGCCACGCGGTCCATGGCCCAGTCGAGGTCGACCTCCTCCCATTCGGTGGCGCCGGGCCGGCGGTGCAGCACCTTGGTGGCGCGGTTGGGATTCTTGTGGAGCTGGTAGATGGCCGCGCCCTTGGGACAGAGACAGCCTTCGTTGTGCGGGCTCCGCGGATCGCCCTCGATGTTGACGATCTCGCCTTCGATGGTATGGACGATGGTGGCGCAGCCCACGGAACAATACGGACAGACACTGGGCGTGGCCTTGGCTTCCTGGATTCGGAGGGTCTGCGCCCGGGCCGTCGCGGGCTTGAGACTCAGGCCCAGCCCGACCAGCGAGCCGAGCGCGGTACCCGCGCCGGCGGACGCCTGTACGAACTCGCGCCGAGACAGAGCCAAGGAAGGGACGCTCCGTCGGAGAGATGATGCAGTATCATAGCCCCCGCCGGGGCCGGTGCAAGAGCGGTCGGGCCCGTTTCAGACCAGCCCGGTCTTGGCCGCCTCCCAGAGCTTGTACAGCCGATCGAAGCCGTCCTGCAGGAGGTCCACCTGCTGGGGGCTGGGCGACGCGCGAAGCGCGGTCAACAGTTCGTCGCACAGCTTCGGCATCTCGCGCCGTCCCTTCTTGGCGGACTGATCGCGGATTTCATGGAGCAGTTGCTCGAGGCGCGAGCGCGTCGCCGCATCGTCCGGCACTTGCCACAGATACGACGCGGTATCCTTGCCATCGCGGATCATCTTGCCGAGGGCGTCCAGCAAAGGCTCGCTTCGTCGCTGGCTCTGGCGATCGTCGGCGGTCATGAGGGGAAAGCTACTGCGGCTCGCGCGCGATGGAATCCAGGCGCCGGTTGCGGGCGGCCGCCGAGTCTTGCGCCTGAAGCGCTCCCCGCACGCCTTGCGCCCCGGGTAGTCTCGACGCCCCGATCGCGCTGTCGCGCTGCCGGCGCGTGAGGGTGTCCGGGCGATTCGCCTGCCCGGTCCCGCCACCGCACGCGCAGAGGAGGAGAATGGCCAAGGCCAGTGGAGTCGGAATCTTCGTCATATCTCACCTCTCACTTCTTACCGTCGTTGACCGCCGCATTTTGTAGCAGTTGCACGTAGAACCTCACGTTCTGGCCGTAACCCTCGACGCTCATCCGCTCGTCCCTGCCGTGCGCCCGCTCGGTATCTCCCGGCCCGAGGGGGGTTGCCCCGAAGCGATACACGTTGGGGGTGAGTGAGGCGAAGTAGCGGGAATCGGTCCCGCCCACCACCAGCCACGGCACCACGATCGCCTCGGGGGCGACCTGTCGGATCGTCCGGGTGAGCAGCCGGAACTCCTCGGCGTCCGCCGGCGACACCGGGGAGGGCTCCGTCCTGAAGGTTTCGGGGATGGTCACCGTCACGCGCGGATCGTCGATGATGCGGCGGACATACGCCACGATGCCGGCGATGCTGTCGCCCTGCAACAGCCGGAAATTGACGGTGGCCCGCGCCGTCGAGGGTAATACGTTCTCCTTGACGCCGGCCTCAATGATGGTGGGCGCGGTCGTGGTGCGGAGCATGGCGTTGCCGGCTGGACTCGCCCCGAAGCGGCTCGCGAGCAACCCGCCAAAGAGCCAGCGGTTGGCGAAGAACAGACGCATGCCGAACGGCAGCTCCGGCCCCAGATGGTCGAACATCTGAGCGGTGGGGCCTCGAATGCCGCCGGGCACGGGATGCTCTTCCAGCTCGTCGATGGCGGCGCTCAAGATACCCACGGCCGTCTGCCGAGGCGGCATGGACGAGTGGCCTCCGTCCACGCGCACCGCCAGCTCCAGAGTCAGGTATCCCTTTTCCGCGATGCCCACCAGGGCCACCGGTGCGGCCACCCCCGGTACCAGGCCGGTCGCGATGGCGCCGCCTTCATCGAGCACGAACGCCGGGCGCACGCCGCGCCAGTCGAGCAGCGCGGCGATGGCCGCCGCCCCTCCGCGCCCGCCGACTTCTTCATCGTGCCCCAACGCCAGGTAGACGGTGCGACGCGGCGTCGCTCCCTGCGACAGCAGCATCTCGATGGCTTCCAAATGGGCCACCAGGCTGCCCTTGTCATCCATGGCGCCGCGGCCCCACACGTAGCCGTCGGCGATCCGGCCGTCGAACGGCGGGTAAGTCCACTTCGACTCGGTCCCTGGCTCGACGGGCACCACGTCCTGATGCGCCATGAGCACGATGGGCGGCAGCGTCGGGTCGCTGCCGGTCCAGCGATACAGCAGGCTGAACCGGCCCACCGTCTCGCGGCCCAGGTTGGCGTGGGTCTTGGGGAAGGTCCGCGTCAGGTACTCCTGGAACCGGCGGAACTCGGCGGCGTCGAGTTGGGTGGAGTCCTGGTACGAGATGGTCTTGAACCGGAGCGCGCCCGCGAGACGCTGAGCCGCGGCGACCGCGTCCAGCGTGAGGTCGGTCACCGGTTGGGCGGCCACCTGACGGGAGTCGTACCCGAGCGTGCGAACCAGAATCACGGCCGCCAGCAGAACGACGGCCGCGCCGATGAGCAACAGCAATCGTTTCATGGTGGGAGAGCCTGGTCAGACTCCCGACGTCAGATAGCGGCGCACCGCAGCCAGCGTCCGCTCTACGTCCGCGTGGGTGTTGTAGAGATGGGGTGAGAGCCTCAAGCCCGGCCGATCCTCGCCGCCACGAACCTGCGCGGTGATCCGGTGGTTCTCGTAGAGCGCGCGGGCCAGCCTTCGGGGGTCGAGGCTCGCCGGCTGGAACGCCACGATGGAGGCCGAGCGCGCGGGATCCGAGTGGGTCCAGACTTTCACGCCGCCCGTGGACGACAGTCCGGCGATCAACGCCTGGGCCAGTTCCCGCGCGTGGCTTTCGATGGCCGGCCGGCCGATCGTCATCTGCATCCGCAGCGCCTGCCCGAAGGCGATCATGGCGGGTTCGTCTCGCTGGCCGATCCCTTCATGGCTCCTCGAGATCCCAACCGACCCCGGATACAGGCTGATGATGCTTGGAGACAGAGCGGCCTGCGCCGTGCGCCGCACGTAGAGCACGCCGGTGCCGCGCGGGGCGCAGGGCCACTTGTGACCGCTCCCGGTATAGAAGTCCGGCTGCATCTGCGACAGGTCCACGTCCAGCACGCCGAACGTCTGGGCGCCGTCCACCAGTGAGAGCGCGCCGCGCTCGCGGGCCAGCGCGCACAGCTCGTTAGCCGGGAACCCATCGCCGACGGTGCTGGTGACGTGGGTGAAGGCGACCAGCCGCGTGCGCGGCGTGACGGCTTTGCGGAACGCCTCGAGATAGTACTCGGGGCCCGGGTGCGGGGTTACGGCGTCCACCACGGTGACCGAGAATCCGAACCGTTTGGCCTTCTCGGTCCAGGCCCGATGGTTGCTCGGGTGGTTGTCCGCGGAGATCACCACCTCGTCGCCCGGTTTCAGCGCCAGCCCGCTGGACACGATGTTGTTGGCCTCGCTGGTGTTGCGGGTCAGCAGGATCTCCTCCGGGCTCACCCGCAGGTACTCCGCCAGAAGTCGGCGCGTCTCTTCGCGCTGGGCGATCAGCCGCTCCTTGGTGTCCGGTGACGGATCCCGATCCAGGTCGCGAGCTCGTTGGTACAGGGTCTCGATCACCGGTCGCGAGGACGGGCACAGGTTCGCGGCGTTCAGGAAGGTGAGGTCATCATCCAGAGCGAACTGGCCGCGCACCAGGGTCCAGAAGCTGTCGTCCGCGGAGGGCGGCGCCCCGGGAACGGCCCCGCGCGGCCGTTCCAGCGCACGAAGCTCCGCCGCTGGCAACAGCGCCGCCGAGCCGCTCACCGCCAGGAGTTGCGCGAACTTCCGCCGGCTGATCCCGCTCGTGTGCTCGTGCGACTCGGTCATAGATGCTCCCGAAGCTACGCTCGCCTGTGCTCGCCCGTGCTCGCCCGTTTTTGTCTACCCGTCTTCGCTCACCTGTTGATGCTGGGTGACGACCTTCAGAATCTTGAGCCTTCGCGTCGTGGCTGGGAGGCGAATGGTCACCGTCTCGCCGGCCTTGTGGTCCAGCAGTCCGCGTCCCAGGGGCGAGGCCACGGAGATGTGGCCTGCGTCCACGTCCATCGCGTCGGGAATGACCAGCTCGTAGGTCTCGCGCTCCTTGGTCTCCGCGTCCTGCACCTCCACCCGTGAGCCGAGGCCGATCTTGTCCTTGGGGATCTTGGACAGATCGATCTGGGACAGCTTGGCCAGTCGGGAGCGGAGGTGGCTCAACCGGGCGTGCACGAACTGCTGCCGTTCCAGCGCCGCGTGGTAGTCGCCGTTCTCTCGGAGGTCACCCTGCTGAAGCGCCTTCATGAGCGTCTCAGGGAGGAGGACGTTCAGCTCGTGGTTCAGCTGCTCGACTTCCTGGATCAGCTTCTGCTTGATCTGTTCAATCATGGACTCAATGCTACGAAATGCTGGCGAGGCGCTCCAGCATCACGGGGTGAGGACCCGGCCCGGCTGCGCTTGCGTATGCTCTCCGTCTCGTATCACCCACTGGCCGTTGACCATCACGTGCGGGATGCCGACGGGATACTGGTGCGGTTGCTCAAACGTTGCCCGATCGGCCACTCGGCCGGGATCGAAGGCGACGAAATCGGCGAAGGCGCGCGGGGTGATCGTTCCCCGGCCCGCCAGCTTGAGCCGCGCCGCCGGCATGCCGGTCATCTTGTGAATCGCGGTCTCCAGCGACATGAGCTTCCGGTCGCGGCAGTAGAGGCCCAACACCCGCGGGAAGGTGCCGTAGTTCCTGGGATGCGGCGTGCCTCGCGCCAGTGGGCCGTCGGTGGTGAGCGCCGAGCCATCGGAGCAGATCATGCCCAGGGGGTGGGCCAGGAAGCGCCCGACGTCTTCCTCGCTCATACCGAAGCCTACCATGCCGCTGCGGTTGCGATCCTCCTCGACGAGCATGAGCAGCAGCGCGTAGGGGTCTTGCTGGCGCTCAGCAGCGAGCTGCCCCAGCCGCTTGCCCCGCGCCCAGGCCAGGCTGTCGGAGCCGGTATTCGAGATCTGTACCGCGTCCCAGGTCCCGAGCTGGTTTACCTTGTCCCATACCTGCGCCTTGATCCGCTCGCCTTGCGCCGGGTCCTGGAGTCGCGCCAGAAACGCGTCGGTGCCGCCCTCGCGGGCCCAGACCGGGAACATGTTGCTCAAACCGGTGGCGTACGCCACGTACGGGTAACAATCGTAGGTCACGTCCAGCCCGCCGGCGCGCGCCCGCTCGGACAGCTCGAGCATCAAGGGCGCTTTCCACCAGTTCCGCTCACCCTGGGCCTTGAGATGCGAGATGTGGACCGCCGCGCCGGACTTCCGTCCGACGTTCAAGGCTTCCTCGAGCGCCGCCAGCGACTGGTCGTCCTCGTTTCGCAGGTGCGTGGCGTAGGGCAGTCCCGTGCCCTTAAGTGGCGTGGCCACGGCGGCCAGCTCGTCGAGGTCGGCGAACGCGCCCGGGAGGTACTCGAGGCCGCTGGAGACGCCGCAGGCGCCGGCCTTCACCGCTTCGGTGACCAGTGCGGCCATCCGACCGCGCTCCGCCTCGGTGGCCGGCCGGCCGGACGCGCCCACCACGTAAGCGTGCAACGTGCCGTGGCCCACCATACTGGCCAGGTTGACCGCCGCCCCCTGGCGTCGCAGTCGGGCGAAGAAGCCGGCCAGGTCGCGGAAATCGATCTCTACGCCGTAGCGCGAACGATACGCGTCGCGGGTGTCCTCGAATTGGGCATCGCCCCATGGCCCCACCGAGCCGCCGTCCTGGCCGGCGACCTCGGTCGTCACGCCCTGGCGGATCTTGCTTTGGGCCTTGGGGTCCACCAGCAGGACCAGATCGGTGTGCGAGTGGATGTCGATGAAGCCGGGAGCCAGGGCGAGGCCCTTGAGGTCCACCTCGTGCGCGCCGGCGATGGAGAGCCTGGGGCCCACGGCTTCGATCCGATCGCCGACGATCGCGACATCTGCCTCGACCGGCGAACGACCGGTACCATCGTACACCGTCGCTCCCCGAAGGACCCAATCCGCGGCTCTGCGTCGCGAACGCCAGCGTGACTCGGCGGCCCACGTCGGGACGGTGGGAAGGAGCAGTGCGCCGGTGGCAGCAACCGTGGCGGCCAGGAAATCACGGCGATTCACACCTTTCCGGGTTTCCCGTTTCCCGATGCTCTTCACCGCTCCGCGTTTCCCTTCCAAGCCGGTCCCCGCACGATCCGCCCGGGCAGGGCGCCGGTGTGCTCGCCGTCCTTCAGCACCTGCTCGCCGTTCACGAACACGTGCAGCACGCCGGTGGCATACTGGTGAGGCTGTTCGAACGTGGCGTGGTCCCGGATCTTGGCCGCATCGAACACGACGACGTCCGCGTAGAAGCCGGGCTTCAAGGATCCGCGCCGCTCAAGGTGGAGATTCTCCGCCGGGAGCGTCGTCAGCCGGCGAATAGCCTCCTGCAACGGAATGACCCGCTCATCCCGCACGTACTGGCCCAGGAGCCGCGCAAAGTTGCCGTAGGCGCGGGGGTGGGGATTCGATTTCAAGAACGGCCCCTCGGGGGCTTGCGAGCCCGCGTCCGATCCGAAGCTCACCCACGGTTGCGCGATCTGCTTCTTGATGTTGTCCTCCGACATCAGGAAATAGGCGACATCCACCCGCGTGCCGTCCTGGATCACGAGATCCATCGCTGTCTCTTCCGGAGACTTCCCTCGCATGCGGGCTACATCGGCGAGCGTCTTGCCTATCAGTGGCTTGAGCGAGTCCGTCTTGAACCCCAGCATCAGGATCTGGTCCGGCGAGCCGGCGCCAAGGTAGAGGTTCTCCCACTGGTCGGTGGGGGTGCGCATCTCGCGCGCCACCCGGCGGCGGATGGCGGGGTTCTTGAGGCGTGCGATCCACGCCTGGAGCCCACCCTCCTGCACCCAGGGCGGCATGGCGGCATCGAGGCCCGTGGCGCCGGCCGTGTAGGTATACATGTCGGCCGTGATCCGGACGCCGGCCGCGCGCGCCGAGTCGATCTTCTGAATCGCGCGGTCCATCTTGGGCCAGTTCGCTTGGCCGGCCGCCTTCAGGTGGTAGATCTCCGCCGGCAGGCCGGATTCGCTCGCAATGCGGATCGTTTCGTCAATCGCCTCGAGCAACCGATTGGCTTCAGAGCGGATGTGGGCGGCGTAGACGCCACCGGCTTCTGCGGCCACCTTCGCCAGCGCAATCAGCTCATGCGTCTTGGCGAACGTGGCCGGCGTGTAAATCAGCGCGGTGGTGACCCCCAGCGCTCCCTCGTCCATCGCCTGAGCCACCAGCTCTTTCATGCGGTCCAACTCGGCCGGTGTCGGCGCGCGATTCTGGTAGCCAATCACGTGCACCCGCACCGTGGACGCCCCCACGAACGACGCGATGTTGGGCGCGATCCCGCGCCGCTCGAGGAAATCGAAATACTCACCCAGCGTGGACCACTCGATGGGGTACCTGATGTCGCCCTGCTGCTCCAGCGCTTCTTTCTTCATGGCCTCGCTGAGCGGGCCCATCGAGCCCTCGCCGAACACCTCCAGGGTGACGCCTTGCCGGATCTCGCCCTGCGAGCGGGGGTCCTGGATCAAGGTTTCCTCGGAATGGCTCAGCATATTGATGAAACCCGGCGTCACCGCCATGCCGGTGGCGTCAATCTCCACTCGGCCGCCACCTGTCGCGGTCCCGACGGCCGCGACGGTGTCGCCCCGGATGGCCACGTCGCCGACGACCGGGTCGGCGCCGGTGCCGTCGTAGATGGTGCCCCCGCGAATGACGACGTCGTAGCGAGGAGCACACGCGGCGAGAGAGAGGAGGACGGTGGCAACGGCCCAGTGGCGCGGCATGACCCGAGGCTCCGGATGGGTGGTGCTCGGTATGCTATCGCGGGCTGGTCCGGGGCACCAGGCTGGCGTGGGTATGAAGCGGGCGTGAGTTACCGCGCCCACGTGCAGCACGGCCGGGGCGTCACCGCGATGCCGGGGACGAGGCGTCCGCCGAGAGCGCAGCGAGGAGGTAGGTGAGGTTCGCGGTCCCGTCCATGATCGGTTCGTTGGTCGCGTAGTCGCCCAGGTCGTCGTGGTAGACCACGAGGCCGGTGTTGAACCGCGCATACTCGTCGGGCTCGAATAGCCGGATGCCGCGCAGGTTCCGGAAGATCGAGGCGTAGACCGGGCCGTCCACGAGGCCGCCAACCAGCCAGTGCACGCCCAGCTCCTTCGCGACGACCGAGTGGGGGTCCCGGGGGGTCGTCCCCCACTGGGGTAGCCCGATCACCATCGAGACCCCCCACGGGTTCACTCCGAAGAGCCAGTCCACCGCCGCCGTCTCGACCCCGAGATACGTCGTGTCGCCCGTCATGGTTCTGTAGAAGAGCGCCTGCGTGGCGAACGAGGCGATCAGGTTGTTCGAGCACCAGATGAACGGGACACCTACGCGGAACCCGTTCCGGGTACGGGCGGCTACCGCCTCGAGGCCGCGCCGGTAGTAGCGAGCCATTTCGGCCCGCGCGTCCTCCCTTGCCGCGCGGCGCCAGGTCTCGTAGTGGCCGTTGTTATGCCACGGGTACCACTGGTAGTGCCGGGCCGTGTCCTCCCCCATCCACGGCGTCACCGGCTCCATCCCGGCGTACTCGAGCGCCTCTTCCAGGTACCGCTCCTCGCCGGCAAGCGCGTACAGCTCGGCGGCCGCCAGCTCCATGTCGTCGGCCCAGTTGTCCTCCTCGTAGAAGTACGGCGCCATCGCGGGGGCCGTCTGGCAGACACCGGGGTTGGCGCGCCCGAGCGCGTACGCGGCGTGCGCCTTCTCGCGCAGGACGCGGGCGAACGTCGGGTCGCGCTCCGCGAACAGCTGCGCGCCCAGCGCGAAGGCCGCCGCGTACTTCCCCGCCGTGGACGCCAGTCCAGTCGATCGGTTGCGGTGCCCGAAGAGCCCCTGCGGTTTGCCGGTGCACGGGTAGACCGGGCGCGGTCCGCCATGGCCCCAGCCGTAGTCGGACGAGTCCTGGCTCGGCAGGTCCCAGTAGCGGTGGTCGCGGTCGTCGCCGATCTGGTTCAGGAGGAGGTCGTCTTCAGGGTACATCTTCAGGAGCCACTCGAGCCCATGGCGCGCCTCGTCGAGGATGTCGGGGACGCCGTTGGCGCCGGGCAGGCCATCCGCGCCCACGACGTCCACGAACGCAAGCGGGTGGTCCCGATACGCCATCAGCATCATGAAGGTGGCGTGTGCCGAGGTCGTCCCGTACTGGAGATAGTCGGCCGCATCGTGCCAGCCGCCGCTCACCGGGATGAACTCACCCGCACGCGTCGGGTGGTCCACGAGGATGCCGTCCCGCGTGTGGACGGAGTCTTGGAACGCCGGGTTGAAGCCCGATCGCTGCTGGCGCAGGTAACGGAGGAGCGTGTCGGCCGTGCCGGTGTACGCGACCCGGTCCACCCGCACCCAGGGTGACGTCACACCCTCCAGCACGATCCGGTAGCGGCCCTCCCGCCGGAGCGCCGAGAAGTCGAGTCGGTGGACGGACGTACACGCCGCAAACGGCTCTGCGGGTTCCGCCGGCAGCGGGCCCAGGACACGGCGACCGCGCTCGTCTACCACGACGAACTTCCGGAAGGCGCGCGGCTCGAGGGAGCAGACCACGGCGACCTTCCCTCCTTCCGGGAGGTAGCCGAGCTGGTTGACCCGGATCCGGCTCGCGGCCTCAGGTCGGGTTCCCGTCCGAGGAGCTACGCACGCCGCGGCGAGGATCGTCGCCGCGGCCACGAACGAAGGTGCGGTCATCCCATGAACCGGCTGGTTGACACTTTCCCCGGGGGCGTCTTAGGTTCCCGCGGACAGCCTCGCGAGCATAGCTAACGACCGAGAGCATAGCAACCACCACGGGCCGTGCGGGACCGACCGCGATTGAAGGTTGCAGGGAGCGCGAGCGGATCCGCACGGTCGTGGTACGGGACAGCGAGGATGTCGCCGTCCTCGTCGCTGGCCGGATGGCGGACGTCATTCGGCAGGCGCTGACGGCCCAGGGACGTTGCGTCCTCGGGCTGGCCACCGGAAGTACGCCGATCGGCATCTACCGGGAGCTGATCCGTCGCCATCAGGCCGGCGAGCTGGATTTCTCCCGGGTGGTCACCTTCAATCTCGACGAGTACTACCCCATGGCGCCGGACAACCCGCAGAGCTACCGGCGCTACATGTGGGAGAATTTTTTCGAGCACATCAACATCCGGCCGGACAAGGTCCACATCCCGGACGGTGGCGCCCCGCGGGAGCGCCTGGCTCTTGCCTGCGCCGATTACGAGCGCAGCATCGCGGAGCACGGGGGGATTGATTTCCAAATCCTGGGGATCGGCCGCACCGGGCACATCGGTTTCAACGAGCCGGGCTCACCAGCCGACTCGCGCACCCGGCTGGTCACGCTGGACACGATCACGCGTCGCGATGCGGCCGGCGATTTCTTCGGGGAAGACAACGTGCCTCGCGAGGCGCTCACGATGGGCGTCGCCACTATCATGCAGGCGCGGGAGATGGCCCTCATCGCCACCGGCGAGCACAAGGCTGCGATCGTGCGGCGGGCCGTCGAAGGGCCGGTGTCGCCCGACGTCGCGGCGACCTTCCTCCAGCAGCACCCGAACACCGCCTGCTACCTGGACCTCGCGGCGGCGGCCGAGCTCACGCGCATCGCCACACCCTGGGTGTTGCAGCCGGTGGAATGGACGCCGGCGATGCGAGAGCGGGCCGTAGTCTGGCTCGCCGCAGAGACCGGCAAAGCGATCCTCAAGCTCGCTGCCCGGGACTACGCCGACCACCACCTGAGTCCGCTCCTGGCTACCTACGGGACGGCCGGACCCATCAACGGTGAGGTGTTCAACCGCCTGCGGGAGAAGATCCGGGGCCGGGCACGGTTGCCTGCGCGCAAGCGGGTACTGGTCTTCTCCCCGCACCCGGACGACGACGTGATCTCGATGGGCGGGATCCTGCGCAAGCTCTGGGAGAATGAGAACGCGATCGTGGTGGCGTATATGACGAGCGGCAACATCGCCGTGTTCGACCACGACGTACGCCGCTCCCTCGACTTCGTGGAGCGGGCGGCCACGACGTTGGCGCTCGACGCCGCCCGGGTCCGGACGGTGCGCGAGACGATCGAACACGACCTGGGGCGGAAGGCGCCCGGCGAGGCCGACCCGCCCACGGTCCAGGAACTGAAGCGGATGATCCGGGAGTCCGAGGCAGTCTCCGCGCTGGAGTCTCTGGGGCTTCCTGGCGGCGTCGCGCGGTTCCTGAATCTTCCCTTCTACCGGACCGGCGAGGTGCGCAAGCGCCCCGTAGGCGATGAGGATGTGGCGATCGTGAGGCGCATACTCGAGGAAGTGCAGCCTGACCTCGTGTTTGTCGCCGGGGATCTTTCTGACCCGCACGGCACCCACCGGCTGTGCAAAGGGGCGGTCGAGCGGGCGCTGGAGGGCGTCCGCGCTCCACGGCCCGAGGTGTGGCTCTATCGCGGCGCATGGCAGGAGTGGTCCATCACGGAGGCGGACGTGCTGGTACCGCTGTCGCAGGACGAACTGCGGACCAAGATCCTCGCGATTTTCAAGCACGAGTCGCAGAAGGACGTCGCCCCGTTCCCCGGCGGTCACGACGAGCGGGAGTTCTGGCAGCGAGTGGAGGCACGCAACCAGGAAACCGCGGCACAGGCCGACCGCCTGGGACTGCCGGAGTACTGTGCGATGGAGGCCTACGTCATCCAGCGATGACCGGCAGCGGGTCTCACGGCCGTGAGCTCACTCCAGCCGTCGCAGCCTGCTCCTCTCCCGGCGCCTTCTCCCACACGTACTCCCGTCCTGTCACGTACTTCTCGAACCAGGCCAGCTCCACGTTCATCTTGAAGAGCTGATGCCGCAGCTCGCCCCACCCGTGCGGCTCCCTGGGCGCCACGTACAGGTGCGTGGGCACGCCGCTGGACTTGAGGGCGCGGTACATCTCCACCGATTGCGGCATGGGCACCCGGGGGTCGTTTTCCCCCACGAAGAAAATCGTCGGCGTCCGGACGTTGGCCACGTACTTGAGCGGTGAGTTTTCCCAGTAGACGTCGATAGGGGCGTTCCGTTGCCAGGGGGTACCCCCGAACCACGGCGTGCGGGGGAAGCGCACGTCGCTCTGCGCGTACATCGAGATCCAGTTCGCGGCACCCGCCCCCGATGCCGCCGCCTTAAAGCGACTGGTGAAGGTGATGATCTTGTTGGTCATGTGACCGCCGCCCGACCAGCCCATCTTGGCCATCCGGGTGCTGTCCGCCACGCCCATCCGGATCACCTGGTCCACGCCGGTCATCACGTCCAGGTGGGCATTCTTGAAGTAGTGGCCCACCATGTCCCGGAGAAATGCGTTGCCGTACCCCGTGCTCCCCCGGTAGTTGGGCCTGAGCACGGCGTAGCCCTTCCCGGTGAGCACCGGTACGTAGCTACTGGTCCCGGCGGCGAACCCGAACTTGTCCGAGGCCTGCGGGCCCCCGTGGGTCTGCACCGCCAGCGGGTAACCCGTCCCCGACTGGTAATCCGTCGGGTAATACAGCAGGCCGTCGACCGTCACGCCATCCGCGCCTTTCCAGGTGATCTTCTCCTGGCGGGGCAGCTTGTAGGTCTTGGCGACGTCGTCGAACACGTGCGTCACCTGTGCGGGTGAGCCGCTTCCCTGGAACACCCACGCCTCGCCGGGGTTGGTGGGCTCATCGAAGCTCATCACGTGGCGTCCGCTCTTGGAATCGTAGCTCCAGGACCGGATGGCGTGCCGCCCGTCGGTGAGCTGGGTGAGCCCGGCCGTAGCGACGTCCAACTGGAACAGCTCGCTGTGCACGCCCAGGTTGGCCGTGAAGAAGATGGACCGGCCGTCGCTCGACCACTCCGCGGCGCCCACCTCGTAGGGGAGGTCCGGCACCAGCAGCCGAGCCTGGCCACCCGCGGCGGGCACCACGAAGAGATTGCCGTTGTAGTAGGTCTCGAACCGGGCGTTCCCGCCGGCCACGAAGAGGACCTGCGAATTATCGGGCGAGAAGGTGGCCCCGCCTTCGGGGATGCCGTTACGCGTGAGCTGGACCGCCGCGGATCCTGTGGCGTCCATCGCCCACACTTCACCTTCCGCCATGGACCCGAACAGCGGCGTGGGCGTTCGGTGGAAGGCGACGCGCCGGCCATCCCGCGAAAGCGTGTAAGACTGCATTGTGTAGTCGCCTTCCGTGACGCGCTGTTCGGTGCCCGCAGGCACGGCCACCTTCCACAGGTGGCGCTGTTGGTAGTTCTCGTCGAAGGCGTACACGTCGTCTTTGACGCGGTCTTTCTGCTTCTCCTCGACGGTCTTGGGGTCGGATGCCAGGAAATAGATGGCGTCACCGCCGGGCGACCACGTGATGTTCGAGGCGCTGGTCGCATGGTTGGTCAGCTGCCGCGCCTCGCCGCCGGCGTTGCTGATGAGATAGACTTGCGCCTGTCCGGTGTCGCTTCGGGTAGCAACGAACGCGATCTGGGAACCGTCGGGCGACCATCGGGGGCTGCTCTCGCCCCGGACCCCGCTGGTCAGCTGCACCGTGCCGCTGCCGTCCACGTTCACCCGCCAGATGTGCGATACGCGGCGATTGGCCTTCCAGTCCGCGGTGCTGAGCGTGTAGAGCAGCTGCCGGCCGTCGGGCGAGAGCCGGGGGTCGCCCAGCGACGGGATATTGATCATGTCCACGATGCCCATGGGACGGGGCGTTTGGGCCGCCGCATACGGCCAAGGGACGCATGCTACCAGCGCGATCGCTGCCAGCCATTTCACGGTTCTCATCATAGAAGCCTCAGGCGGGAATCCAGGTCAAAGTTACGGGCCGGACCACATCTGGAAAGCCGGGTCCCACATCGTATTCACCGCAGAGGGCGCAGAGGGCGCAGAGAAGGGATTGGATGGGGTCTCTCACAAGAACCACCTCTGCGCTCTCTCGTTGCAATCTCTGCGGTCTCTGCGGTGAATGACTGGATTGCGGCCCGGGCATGGAGACACCAGCTTGTGACGCGATGACCAGCCGGGCACCGGACCTCCCGATCGTCGAGCGCGCGGCGGCGCACGCGGACCGCACCGCCATCGTGGCGCGGGACGGCCGATTCACGTACCGCGAGTTGTTGGCCGCGTCGCACGCGGTCGCGACCGCGCTGCTCGAGGGCAAAAACGATCTGGGCGAAGCCCGCGTGGCCTACCTGGTCCCGCCCAGCTTCCATTGGGTGGCGACCCAGTGGGGCATCTGGCGCGCCGGCGGCGTCGCCGTGCCGCTCGCGGTCTCCCATCCGCCCCCGGAGCTGGAATACGCCATCGTGGATTCCGGGGCGCTGGCCGTAGTGGCGCATCCCGAGCTGGCGGAGCGCGTCGAGCCGATTGCCCGGCGACACGGGACACGGTTGCTGGTGTGGCCCGCCGCGCCGGATCACGCCGCGGGCACGCTTCCGAGCGTCGCCACGGAGCGGCGCGCGCAGATCTTCTATACCAGCGGGACGACCGGGAAGCCGAAGGGCGCCGTGTTGACGCACGCCAATCTCGCCGCCCAGGTGCAGAGCCTGGTCGCCGCCTGGGAGTGGTCCGCGGAGGATTGCGTGCTGGGCGTCCTTCCGCTGCACCACGTCCATGGCGTGGTCAACGTGCTCACGTGCGCGCTCTGGTCCGGGGCTACCTGCGAGCTGATGCCGCGGTTCGACGCGGGCGAGGCGTGGCGGCGCCTGATGGCGGGCGGAGTCACGCTGTTCATGGCGGTTCCAACCATCTACGCCCGGCTCATCGCGGCGTGGGAGCGGGCGGCCCCGGAAGATCAGGCTCGGATGTCGGATGCCTGTGGCGGGCTTCGGCTGATGGTGTCCGGCTCGGCAGCGCTGCCGGTGGGCGTGCTGGACCGATGGCGCGACATCAGCGGCCACACCTTGCTGGAGCGCTACGGAATGACGGAGATCGGCATGGCGCTGTCGAATCCGGTCCGCGGCCCACGCACGGCCGGGCACGTCGGCACGCCCCTGCCGGGCGTCGAAGTCCGGCTGGTGGACGACGGCGGGCGCGAGGTGGCGCCGGGGACGCCGGGCGAAATCGAAGTACGCGGCCCCATGGTCTTCCGGGAATACCTGGGCCAACCCGAGGCCACGCGCCAGGCGTTCCACGACGGATGGTTCAGGACCGGCGACATGGCCGTGGTCGAACCGGGTGGCTATCGGATACTCGGCCGGAAGAGCGTGGACATCATCAAGACCGGCGGCTACAAGGTGTCGGCGTTGGAGATCGAAGAGGTGCTGCGCGAGCACCCGGATGTGCAGGAGTGCGCAGTCGTCGGCGTGGACGACCCGGAATGGGGTGAGCGGGTGTGCGTGGCGCTGGTCCCGCGTGCGGGCTGTCGCATCGAGACCGACCGCATCCAGCAGTGGTCGCGCGAACGCCTCGCGGCGTACAAAGTACCCTCCCGGTTCCTCATCGTGAACGAGCTTCCGAGGGTCGACGGGTTCCGAG